>CAVKTV010000041.1:0-13210 GCA_963659075.1 Lachnospiraceae bacterium
ATTTATTATACATTATTTTCTTTTTTTAGCTTATGCTACTTTGTCAACAGACTGAGAGGAGAAAATTTTTTCTCCTCCATTTCATTTCTTAGTTATCTGCCCAGTTACAGATTTCATAGTACAACTGCTCATAGATACTTGCTGATTGATCCCATGATACATCTGTTGTCATAGCACTCTTAACAAGACCTTTCCATCCTGGTTTGTTTGTATTGTATTGTTCAACGGCCCATCTTAATGTATAGACCATATCATCCGCATTTGCAGCCCAGAATGAAAAACCATTACCTTCACCTGTATATTGATTGAATGGTTGAACAGTATCTTTTAATCCACCAGTTTCTCTTACAACTGGTAAAGAACCGTAATGCATCGCAATCAATTGACCAATGCCACAAGGTTCATATAAAGATGGCATCAAGAACAAATCACTACCCGCATAAATCAAATGTGCAAGATCTTCATTGTATCCACAATAATATACTGCTTGTCCTTTATATTCTTCTTCCATCCATTTAAACGCATTTTCAGCGTTTGCTTCACCAGTTCCTAATACAACAAACTGAACACCCATGCCCATGATTTCACGAATTCTATCCGTAATCATATAAACACCTTTCTGGTTTGTTAAACGAGATACTAGTCCAATCAATGGTTTTTTATCGTTTTCTTCTAAACCTAACATCTTCTGTAATGCTAGTTTATTCGCTTTCTTACCTGAGGCATAAGAACGAACATCATAATTCTTAGATAATAGTTTATCTTTCTTTGGATTCCATAAATCAACATCGATACCATTTACAATGCCCCATAAATCACCTCTACGATATCTTAAAACTGCATCCATTCTTTCTCCATATGTTTCCGTTAAGATTTCATTAGAATAAGTAGGAGATACAGTTGTAATCTTATCCGCATAGACGATACCGGCTTTCATAAATGAAATACCAGAATCAAACTTGATTGATCCATCATCGAAATAACTATAATCCAATCCTAAACATGTAGGTAACATGTCAACTCCAAAGTTTCCTTGGAAAGCCATATTATGAATTGTATAAACATGTTTGATTGATTGATAACGATAATCATCTGCGTAACAAGCATGACATAATAGTGGAATCATACCAGTCTGCCAGTCATTTGAATGAATGATGTTTGGCCACCAATCAATGAAATAGATCATATCTAATACTGCACGTTGGAAGAAAGCGAAACGTTCACCATCATCATCATATCCATAAAGACCTTCTCTTTCGAAATAACCTTGATGTTCAATGAAATAATAACCAACGCCATCTGCCGTAGCAGTATAGTATGTTGCTGGTTGATCGATCCAACCTGAATGAATCTGTATCGTACCAAGTTTTGTTAGCTTGTCGTAATGTTTTTCGATAATTTTGCTGTAAAGAGGAAGTACGACTCTAGCGTCATGTCCTTTTTGTACCAATGCTTTTGGTAAAGCACCAATAACATCCGCAAGTCCTCCTGTCTTTACAAATGGCAAGCCTTCTCCTGCCACGAAAAGAATTGATCTTCCCATAAAACCTCCTTTAGATACGGTCTCTTCTCTTAACGTATACTGGTTCTTCTGCTGTTCCCTTCAATTCCTTGACATGGTGGATAATTGCGTATTTATCTACGATAACATGATCGAGTTTTGCACGTTCTCCAATATAAGCCCCTGGCAAAATAATTGAATTTTTGATTACAGCACCTTCTCTGATTGTAACATTTCTTGAAATAACGGAATCACTAACTTTTCCTTCAATGACACAACCATTCGCAATAACACTGCCTGTAACACTAGATGTCTTACCATAAACAGTTGGTGCAGAATCGTTTGTTTGTGTATAAATTGGCCAGCCCGGTTTAAATAAACCTTTCGCTGTAGAACGATCTTTTAATTCCATTGTAACTCTAAAGTATTCTTGTAATGTATTGATACATCCAACAAATCCTTTGATTCCATAACCAGTCACTGTTAATTCTTCCAAAGAATCGTTCAAGATATCCCTAAACCAATATAAGGAAGAAGTTTCAGCTGCTTTCTTAACCAATTTGATAAATAGATCTTTACTTAATACATAAGCTTCTAAAGAAACAGACACACTCTTTTTCTTGCCACGATTGTGACCAATTTCCGTTACTCTCTTTTCTTTATCCAATGTTAATGTATCACAGCCTAAGAAACGATCTTTTCCATCTGTTGTATTTGTATAAAGAACTGTAATATCAGACTTTGATTCAATGTGTTGTTGTAAAACATTTGTGAAATCCAAGCTATATACAAAGTAACTTGGCGCTACAATGACATATGGATTATTGTCTTCTTCAATGTACTGCATATTCAAAATGTAATTGGCAATATCATTGTTGTAGACTTCTGCTGCAAATGGTTTTTCACCATATAAAATTCTTAATTCACCACGTTTAGAATTGATGTTGTATTGTTGACCTGAACCTAAATGTGCATATAAGTTACGAGGTTTTTCTTTACAATATACATGAATATTATCAATTCCAGAATTTGTCATATTAGAAAGAATAAAGTCAATGATTCTATATCTTCCTAAAAATGAGATTGCAGGAACCGGTCTATAATCATCAAGACCGCCTACGTTAGCCTGGTTATTTTCAAAACTAATAATTCCTAATGCTTTCATGTCGGCCTCCTTACTCTGCATACTTCTTCGCAACAAGTTCAATGTGTTCGGATTTACTAGAACCCAATACTGCTCCTGGAGCGACTTCTACATCATCCGCAACGATGCAACGTGTTACTTTTGCACCCTCGCCAATTTTAGCACCTGGCTGAATGACAGAATCCACTACCTTAGCACCTTTGGCAATCTCTGCACCTGTACCAATGACAGAATTCTTAACATCACCTAATACAATGGAACCTTGTGTAATATATGCATTATTGATTTTAGCTTCTTCGCCAACAAATGTTGGTAATGAATTAACATTTTCTGTATAGATCTTCCAACCAGTATCTCCAAGATCTAATTGGTTGTTAGAATCTAATAAATCCATGTTACTTTCCCAAAGTGAATCAACTGTACCAACATCTTTCCAATATCCTTTGAAACGATATGCTGCTAATCTTCTATGATCATTCAAATATGTAGGAATGATATCTTTACCAAAGTCATGAGATGAATTTGGGTTCTTATCATCTGCTAAAAGATATTTACGTAATGTCTTATAGTTGAAAATGTAAATACCCATTGAAGCCAAATTACTCTTTGGATGTTCTGGTTTTTCTTCAAATTCTTGAATCATATCATCTTTGTCACAATTCATGATACCAAAACGTGTTGCTTCTTCTAAAGTTACTTGAAGTACCGCAATTGTAGCGTCTGCTTGTTTTTGTTGATGATATGCAAGCATCTTTTCATAATTCATCTTATAGATATGATCACCAGATAAGATCAATACATATTCTGGATTCACACTATCCAAGAAATCGATATTTTGTGTAATGGCGTCTGCAGTTCCCCTAAAAACATCTAAACCTTTGTCGTCTGTTTCTCTTGGTGTTAATACATATACGCCGCCATCATTGGTGTCTAAACCCCAGAACTGATCTTTGGCAACATATGCATTTAAAAGAACAGATTCATATTGTGTTAAAACACCTACTGTTGAAATACCTGAATTTGCACAATTACTAAGTGGAAAGTCGATGATGCGATATTTACCGCCAAAATGAACGGCAGGTTTCGCAACCTTTTTGGTCAGCTCATGCAAACGACTACCTCTACCGCCCGCAAGAATCATTGCTGCCATGTTGTTAGCTCTCATTATGATTTGCCTCCTGATTTCTATTTATGTTACCGCTTACATTATAATACACTTCTATAACTATTTCATGTTTTATTTAAATATTTATAATAATTTCTCACAATTGATACAAAATACAAACTACCAGTTATCACAACTGTTCCATTTTGACACTGTTTCATTGCCTTTTGAATCGCTACTTTATAATCTTTTTCAACGATTGAACCATCTACATATAAATCATCTATTGTATCAGCTCTTTCATTTTCAAATTGTGTAATCATCAATACATCACAATTCCTTTTTAACATCGATGCCATTTTATGCACCTCTTTATCTTTTAATGCAGAAAATACACAATAGATTGGTTTCTTTAATACTTGCATAGATTGACATAATGCACGAATACCTTCTTCATTGTGTGCTCCATCAATCATAACAACTGGATCATCATATACTTTCTCAAATCTACCTTTCCAAAAACTATTCTTCAAAGCATCTTTTACTGTTTGATCTTTGATATTGATTCCTAACATTTTAGAAGCTAATAAAGCTAAAGATGCATTGTGATATTGATATAAGGCAATACTTGGAATTTCATACAATGTATTCTCATAAGAAAAGATATGGTTTTCTTTCACAAAATAATTCTTCAAAGAAATCATGCGTGCATGTTTTCTTTGAATGTTTTTTTCAATGATGATCTTTGCGTCATTGGATATATTCCCAATCACACAAGGTGTATTTTTTTGGACGATACCTGCTTTTTCATATGCAATCTGTTGGATTCGATTCCCTAATAGATTCATATGATCATAACCAATACTTGTAATCACACATAAATCCGGACTATGAATTACATTCGTACTATCTAATCTTCCACCAAGTCCCGTTTCAATAATTGCGTAATCTATATTTTCGTCAAAGAACCAGCGAAACGCAATACACGTATCAATTTCAAACATTCCTAGATGATTCTTTTCTATGATATCTTGCATCTCTAAAAGATACTTCATAAATACTTCATGAGAAATATAATCATCATTGATTCTGATACGATCACGATGTGTAATCAAATGCGGTGATGTAAACATTCCTACTTTATAACCTTGCGAAACTAAAATATCTTTTAAATAATTACAAGTACTCCCTTTACCATTTGTACCTGCAACATGAATACAATGTAACTGATCTTGTGGATCATGATACATTTTTAATACTGCTTTTATAGGAGAAAGGCCATGATTTTCATTTCTTCTTTTCATGACCCATTCTTCATCTATATGTTCTCTATTTGCCAATGGATTGGCTCCTTTCCATGTTCTATCAAGAAAGTATTTGTTTTAGAAAAATGCTTACATCCAAAGAAACCATGATACGCAGATAATGGAGATGGATGTGCACATTCTAATACGAGATGTTTTTTTGTATCAATCATACTTGCTTTGTTTCTAGCGTTTCTGCCCCAAAGTAGAAATACGATTGGAGAATCTTTTTCATTCAATTTTTGAATCGTATGATCTGTAAATATTTCCCATCCTTTTCCAGCATGAGAATTTGCTTTTCCTTCTTCAACGGTCATGACCGTGTTCAATAGGAATACGCCCTGTTTTGCCCATGGCATCAAATATCCATTATTTGGAATATAACATCCAATATCATCATGTAATTCTTTATAGATATTAACAAGTGATGGTGGAATCTTGATTCCTGGGTTTACAGAAAAGCACATTCCGTGTGCTTGATGCAGTTCATGATATGGATCTTGTCCCAATATCACAACTTTCACATCAGAATAATCACAGACTTCAAAAGCTGAGAATACTTTATCTTTTGGTGGAAATATCGTTTTATGTTCATAGGCCTCATGTACAAATTTTGATAATTCTACAAAGTATGGTTTTTGCCACTCCTCTTGTAGAAAAGGCCACCATTCATTATGGATCATGATAGAAAAGGATCATCCTTTCTACTTTTAATGATCATGATGATAGAAATCGCTCCGATTGCCATAATTCCTACACCAATCGTTCCATATAAGATCCAATTTACAGTTTTATCTGTACTACTTTGACTAGATGGATTCACTTTTTCTGAATAAGAAACATGTTTAAAGATATTATTCTCATCCGTATTTTCAATACCACAATATGCATTCACATCTTCTTCAACAAGTTCAAATGTTCTTGGACCATCATTTAAGATTACTGTATTAAATTCTTTTTGGTCAAAGTCATCTCCTAATGCATTCTCTGCTTTGTCTTGTAATAATTCAAACATCGCAACACCTACACCATAAGATAGTAAGACCCCAGGATATTCTGTTACATAGTCATATAAAGACTTTGCGGAATCTCCGCTTAATCCTAAATTATTTAAATAATCAGAAATATCACTTGTAGACCAACCTAATCCATTAACGCCTAAATCAACGGCTGCATCTAATACATAATTGATTTCATTGTTTAGTTTTTGATATTCACTAGAATATGTATTTAGATTGGAAACAGATAATGCTTGTGATGAGGCATACATTGCCCAACCTTCTTGATATCCCATCATTGTAATCTGTGTACGAATATTTGCGGGATCTGTACTGTAATAATAATTAAATTGAAATAAATGTCCTGGAAAACCTTCATGTGATAATGCGATATAAAGCTCTGTTGTATCAGATATATTATCTCCATTTACTTTAATGACATTCTCTTGTACATCATCAATTGGTGGTGTTAAGTAATACGCTACAACACTATCACTCGCAACACTAGAATCTAAATATTGAACATTGTAATCAACTTTTTGTAATTCTGGAAAATTATCTAAATGTTGTTCTAAATAAGATAAAACATCTTCTGCACTTTCCAAATCAATTTCTTCATTAATTTCATCACTATGTGATGAAACTACATCATAGAATTCAATGACTGACTGATTTAAAAACTGTGTACAAATATCCAACATTGTATTTACATCTGTATTCATACTTGTTTGATATTGTGCATATGCTTGATAATAATCAGCACCATCTTCTAGAGAAGATACATTGTATTCTCCATTTCTAGAACCTTTTAGTTTTAATAATTCTTCACCAACTTTTTTGTACGCTGGAATATAAGAATTCAAAACAATATCACGATTCTTTTCTTTATATTCTTCCTTTTCAGAATCACTTAATCCATCAAATGCATCTACATTTTCATCAAAGATACGAATCAATTCATTATCATCTGTTTTCTCTACAAATTTATTAATTGCATCTTCTGTATCTTGTAACATTGTATCTGTTAAAAAATAACCTTTTTCTGCTTGTTTCTTTGTATTCTCTAAACATTGATCTAAATAATCAGGAACAGAAGCTAATACTTCCAAATAATCATCAAAGTCTTCTTTTTCATAGAATACAAATTCTGTAAATACAGTTAATAGATTATCAATTACACCTGTAGAACTATTAAATGCCCAATCAAAATATGGATAAGAATTTAAATTGATTTGTTGATATAAATACGCTTCAATTGTTTGATAATCCTTCTTTTCTGTATCTGTTAATGAATCATAATCAAATGTATGTAATTCATCTAAATATTCTTGATTTTCTTCAACTGTTTCTTCGTAATCTTCCCAACTTGCATCCCCAACATTCAATTCTGGTTTTTCAATATTCAACTTTGCATAATCTTTTAACGCAAAATGCATCGTTGTATAATCTGATTCCATCAAATCTTTAAATAACGTATCTTCAAAATCAGAAAATGATTTTTCTGCATGAATTGGTGTACATAACATTCCAATGGAAAGTGAAATACCAACCGCAGAATTAATAATTCTTTTTATCATTTCTTTCTCCTATCAAATTAAAAACTCTCAATAAATGAAAGAACTTCTTCTTTCGAAGGCATAACTCTTAATGCACCTTTTTTCGTTGTAACCAAAGATGCCGCAGCGTTGCCAAGCTTCAACATTTCTATCAAAGCTTCTTCACCCAAAGAATCTACTCCATTTTCTAAGACCGTATTAATCATACATGCACAGAATGTATCCCCTGCACCTGTTGTTTCAATTGTCTTTTCTTGTAAGAATGCTGGATAAAAAACATGGTTTTCTTTTGTGACAGCTTTAGAACCATCTGCTCCCATAGATAAACAAATCAATTTTAGATTTGGATAATCTTTTTGTAGTTTTTCAATTGCGGAATCATAATCATCAATGCCTGTAAACCAAGTAATTTCATTATCTGAAATCTTAACAACATCAGCTTGTTGCAATCCCCACGCAATCATCTCATGTGCATCATCTAATGACTTCCATAAAGGTTCTCTTAGATTTGGATCAAATGTAATGATTGCTCCATTTTCTTTTGCGATAGATACTGCTTTTTTTGTTGCGGATATTACTGGTTCATCTGTTAAAGATAATGTTCCAAAATGAAATACTTTTGTATCCGCAATCAAAGAAGCATTGATTTCATCATCTCTTAATGTCATATCAGCACCAGGATTACGATAGAACGCAAAATCACGATCACCATTTTCTTTCTTTAATACAAGTGCTAATGTTGTATGAATTTCATCATCATAACATAAGCCATCTGTATTGATTCCTTGTTCTTGTACTGCCTTCGTTAATAGTTGTCCAAATCCATCATTTCCAACTTTTCCAATAAAAGCAGTTCTTTTTCCTAAGCGTGTCAACATGCTTAAAACATTACAAGGTGCTCCACCTGGATTTGCTTCTAAAAGTGGATTTCCTTGTTCACTTACACCATTTTCTGTAAAGTCTATTAATAGTTCCCCTAACGCAACTACATCATATTTTTTTTCTGTCATATATTTCTCCATTACCTATAGAACTATCTTACTATTGGAAAGTCAAAATGAAAAGAATGGAATCCAATCATTCCATTCCTTCATGTAACATTCTTTCGAATATTCTGATTGATAAAGCAGGAACTTCTACGTGTGTTCCAAGATCTTCTCTTTCTTCTCCAAATTCATCAAAGATACATTTCCAACTTGGTTCAAAATCATATTCTTTTCCAAAGAATGATGGATTAAATACAACTCTGATTGCATCAATATGATGTTTCTTATCTTCCATAAAAATATCATAGAATACAATTCCACCATCCGACACAGAAACCTTGACATGTTCCATGATTTCTTCTGTCGTATGTAATCTGAATTGTTTGTATTCTTTTCTTAACGCAATACATTTCTTTGTATATTCAATAATGTCTTTATAAAATTCAGCTCTTTCCCAATCCATCTGATTGATCTTGTCACCTGCATTATAACTATTTCCATTATCATTCTTTGTCCCACAGAACTCACAACCTGCATGTAAGAAAGGAATGCCTTGAGAAACAAGTGTTGTTAAGATCATCATCTTTTGACGCTCTTTACGTGTTTGACGATCTTCATTACTACAACATGCATGCATCTTATCCCATACTGTTGCGTTATCATGTGTTTCGATATTGTTGATTGTTTGATCTGGTTCTTCAAAGCGTTTGAACAGTGGATCTCCCATTACATTTGCGGTAATTGCGGATAATACAGAGAAAGCTTGATCAGTATCTCCTGTAATATAACCTCTAGATGCTTTTTGATCATCACTTGTTTTTCCTTTAACGACATCTCTAAAATAGTCATTGAAATGTCCTATCTCAGGCATCACATTTTGATTCATGATAGAAGCTTTTTTCTTATAATCCAACATCGTTGGTAGATCCCATCCTTCTCCATATACCATGAAATCTTTCTTATATTTTTTGCCTAGATCATGAATTTGATTCATTGTTTCTACATCTAAGATTCCCATTAAATCAAATCTAAAACCATCTATGTCATATAATCGAATCATAGATTCAATCACATGTATCAAATACTTTCTTGCCATTGGTTTTTCTGAGGCAAAATCATTTCCACAATAAGATCCATTGGACAAGAAACAACCTTCGTTATAACGATAGTAGTAATATGGAACAACACAATTAAAACAACAAGAATCAACATCATATGTATGATTAAATACAACATCCATATTCACTCTTAATTGATGCTTATGAAAACAAGAAACCATCTTTCTAAATTCAAGCATTCTTGCATAAGGATCATCAGGATCTGTAGAATAACTACCTTCCAAGCTCAAATACTGCATTGGATCATATCCCCAGTTATAATTCTTTTCAGGATGAAATTCATCTACAGTACAGAAATCATGTACAGGCATCAATTGAATATGTGTAACACCTAACTTCGTCAAATAATTCAAACCAGTAGGCATAAAATCATGCATTGTATCTTCTTCACAAAGAGAAACATATTTCCCATTTGTTTTTGTTCCAGTTTTCTTAGAACTTGTCATATCACGAACACTTGCTTCATAGATGATGGCATCTGTTCCACAAACTTTTCCATTCACTTTTGTTTTCGCAACAGATTCAATCTTTTCTAAATTGATAACTGCACTCATTTGTGCGTTTCCATTACTACTAAAAGCATATGGATCTAATGACTTTACAACTTTTCCATTTCTTTCAATTAAATAACAATATAATGTATGTTCTAAATTACCCGTTACACGTTTTCTCCATACACCTTTATGTTCTCTTTCCATAGGGAATGTATGAATGACACCCTTTGTAACTGTTTGTAATGTAATGGATACTGCAGTAGGTGCCCATAATACAAAGTCCGTATAACCACGATGATATGTTGCACCTAAATCATCCCCATCATAATAAAACATACGATTGAATTCTTCGGTATTAACAATCATTCGAAACTCTAATGGAACAATCAAGCCATGAGATTCACGTACACTATAATTCTTTCCAAATTGAATATCCGCAGGAGAAGTAAGAACATATTTTGTTTGACTTTCATGTTCTTCAACACTATAAACAATTAAATCGATTGATTCTCCTCCAGTAGCTAATAAACTAAAATAATCACTTCTTCCACCATAAAAGTTTTTATTCATCCAGATGGTCACTTTTCCAAAATCATCTAGATATGCATACATTGCTGGCATAAAATCCTCCGTTTTATATTATTTCATTAAAAAAAGGCACCTCAATGGTGCCATAATTTCATCAAAATTTCAATGGTTTCACGTTCCAGATTTCTTTTGCGTATTCTTCAATCGTTCTATCACTTGAGAAATATCCACTCTTAGCGATATTGATCAAGCACATCTTTGCCCATTGATGCTTATCTTGATACAATTCTTCAATCTTTTCTTGTGCTTTCACATACGCATCAAAATCAGCCAATAAGAAGAATTCATCATTCTTATTTGTTAATTCATTGAGAATTAATGTGAAATCATCTAAATCACTAGACCATGTTCCATCTACTAATGAATGTAAAACATTGGCAATTCTTTCATCGGAATTAATGTAATCTTGACAATGATAGCTATATTTCATGTCATTCAATTCTTCTACTGTATGTCCAAAAATAACATCATTCTCTCTACCAACAAGTTCATCGATTTCTACATTTGCGCCGTCCAATGTGCCTAAAGTAACTGCTCCATTCATCATAAATTTCATGTTACCTGTACCACTAGCTTCTTTACCAGCTGTAGAAATCTGTTCAGAAACATCTGTACCAGGAACTAATACTTCACTCATTGTTACACAATAGTTTGGTAAGAATACGACTTTGATCATACCCTTTACATCAGGATCACTATTGACAACCTTTGCCACACAATTGATCAACTTAATGACTTTCTTTGCGAATGTATATGCACCTGCTGCTTTTGCGGCAAATAAGTATGTATGTGGTGGCATTGTATAGTTTGGATCAGATTTGATTCTTTGATATCTATAAATGATATTCATGACATTCAATAATTGTCTCTTGTATGCATGAAGACGTTTCACTTGAGAATCAAAGATGGAATTTGGATCTACTTGAATTCCTGTTTTATCTAAAATATAAGATGCTAAGATTTGTTTTCTCTCTAACTTTACTTTCAAGAAAGCATCTTGTACTTTCTTATCATCTACATACTTCATTAGATCTTCAAATATACTGTAATCTGTTTCGTATTCTTTTCCAATCAAACGATCTAAGAATTCTTTTTCTTGAGGGTTGTTATATAACATCCATCTTCTAGGTGTAATACCATTTGTCTTATTTGAAAAACGATTTGGGAATAAATGATAGAAATCAATAAACAAATCATCTTTTAAGATCTCAGAATGGATCTTAGCTACACCATTGATAGAATGAGATCCTACGATTGCGAGATTTGCCATATGTACAGTATCATTTTGAATGACACGAACTCTTTCAACCATACCTTTATCATCACCACAATTTTCCCATACGTACTGTGCGAATCTACGATCAATTTCTTCAATGATCATCGCAATACGTGGTAATAGATTACGAATATAACCCATTGGCCACTTTTCTAATGCTTCTGCCATGACTGTATGGTTTGTATATGCACAAGTTTCAGTAACGATTTCAAAAGCATCATCCCATGAGAATTGATACTCATCCATCAATACTCTCATTAATTCAGGAACGACCAAAACAGGGTGTGTGTCATTCATTTGGATTGCTATCTTCTTACCTAGATTCTTTAAAGAAGGATATTGCTTTAAATGAGATTCTACAATGGAATGAATTCCTGCACATACAAAGAAATATTCTTGCATCAAACGTAAATATTTTCCTTGTTCTGTTGAATCATCAGGATATAACTTCAAACAAATATCATCTACTAAAGAAAGATAATCTCTTTCTGACATATACATTGGTTTACTTGCTGGTTCTGCACTCCACAAACGCAATGTATTTGTGAAGAATGTATTCGCACCAATGAGTGCCATATCATATGGTACTGCCATGACTTTTGTAGAATCACGATGTTCAAAATGCATTGTTCCATCATTGTCATACCAAGTATCAATATGTCCATAGAATTCTACTTCTACAGAATGCTTTGGTTTACGAATTTCCCAAGGATTCCCATAACGCATCCAATAATCAGGTAATTCTACTTGTTCACCAGCTTCATTGATTTGTTGTTCAAACAGTCCTGAACGATAACGAATACAGTTACCATTCAATGGAAGATTTAAAGATGCGCCAGAATCCATAAAACAAGCTGCAAGTCTTCCTAGACCACCATTGCCTAAACCTGGATCTAATTCTAAAGAAGCTAATTCATCATAATCAATTCCTAGTTCCTTTAATCCAGTAACGACCATATCATAGATTCCAAGATTTTTTAAATTGCTCGTTAACATTTTCCCAAGTAAAAATTCAATTGAAAAATAATAGATTTGTTTTGACTTTGTTTGTTTGATTGCTACTTTTGTATCTTTCCAGTTTACATTGGCATAGTCTCTTACCATTTGACCTAATACCATGTATTTTTCTGTAGGATGTGT
>CAVKTV010000042.1:0-12870 GCA_963659075.1 Lachnospiraceae bacterium
GTATTATTTTTAGGATTAGGGGAACAACCAGATGATTTAAGACCATTTGATTTAGATTCTTATTTATATAGTATTTCTGAAGGATTGAATCATAATGGATAAATTCGAAATCAATGAATTATTAGATTTTTATGGTGGATTGTTAACAGATAAACAACAGAAGATTTGTCATGATTATTTTCGAGAAGATTATTCTTATCAAGAAATTGCGGAGAATAACAACATATCAAGAACTGCTGTTTATGACACAATCAAACGCGTAAAACAAGAGCTTGTTCATTATGAATCCATTTTAAAATGTAATGAATCCTATAAAACAAGAGCTATGCTTTATGAAAAAATAAGAGAAGTCACGAAAGATAAGGAAATTCTTTCGTATGTTGAAAAATTAGAAAATAACGAAAATGGAGGAAATTATGAGTAAAGTTATTGCGGTAAATTCAGGTTCTAGTTCTTTAAAATTTCAATTGTACGACATGCCAAGTGAAACAGTCTTAACAAGTGGTCAAGCTGAAAGAATTGGACAAGCTATGGGCGCATTTACAATTAAAGTAAATGGAGAAAAGAAAACACAAGAATTACCAATTAAGGATCATCAAGTAGCTGTTGATCTATTATTAAAAGAATTGGTTTCTAATGGCATTGTTGATTCTTTAGATGAGATCAAAGGTGCAGGACATAGAATCGTTCAAGGTGGTTCTTATTTTAGTGAAAGTGTAAAAGTTAATGAAGATGTTGTAAACAAAGTTGTAGAATTAAGTGATTTAGCGCCTCTTCACAACCCAGCACACTTAGTATGTTATAGAGCTTTATGTAAAGCATTACCTTCTATTGAACATGTATTTGTATTTGATACGGCTTTCCACCAAACAATGAAAGAAGATTCTTATTTATTCCCAGTTCCATATGAATGGTATACAAATTATAAAGTGCGTAGCTATGGTGCTCATGGTACATCTCATTGGTATGTAAATCGTAGAACAGCTGAAATTCTAGGAAAGAATGTAGAAGAAATAAATATGATTACATGTCACTTAGGAAATGGTGCTTCTATTACAGCTATTAAAAACGGTAAAGTTGTGAATACATCCATGGGACTAACTCCATTAGGGGGAATCATGATGGGTACAAGATGTGGTGATATTGATCCAACAGTAGTATTTTACATGGAAGAAAAATTAGGTGTTTCACCAAAAGAAATGGATGATTTATTAAATAAACATTCTGGTATGTTAGGTGTTTCTGGTATTTCTTCAGATTGTAGAGATATTGAATCTGCATATAAAGCAGGCGATGAAAGAGCTATTCGTACAATTGATCTTTACATCAATCGTATCGTAAATGTAGTTGGTGGATATTTCGCACAACTTGGTCATGTAGATGCAATGGCATTTACAGCTGGTATTGGTGAAAATGACTCTTTAATTCGTGAAAAAGTATTAAAGGCATTAGAAGAAAGTATGTCATTATCTATTGATTACGAAGCAAATGCTTCTTGTCATGGTGATGAATTAAAGATTTCTAAAGATGATTCTAAGGTTGAAGTTGTTGTTTGTCCAACAAATGAAGAATTGGTCATCGCTAGAGATACAGTTCGTTTATTAGGACTTTAATCATGGAGTTTAATGGTTTATTAGATATCATTGAATCTTATGATATTATAACGATTTTTAGACATGAAAATCCGGATTGTGATGCTTGTGGATCGCAATTTGGATTACAAAATTGGATTCAAGAAAATTATCCAAATAAACATGTTTATGTATTAGGAAATCAAATTTGTAATCAAGCAGAGTGGCCTAAAAATGATATTGTTTCTGAACAAATCATCAATAACTCATTAGCAATTGTTGTTGATTGTGCAAATGCACCTCGTGTAGACGATCAACGTTTCCTAAACGCAAAACAAATCGTTAAGGTTGATCATCACCCTGATCGAGAACCATATGGTGATTTAAAGTTTGTTGATGATAATGCTGCAGCAGTATGTCAAATTTTAACATTCTTCTTTCATGAGAATAAAAATAAAATATTTTCTAAAAAAACTGCTGAATATTTATATCGAGGACTTTTAACAGATTCTTTGAATTACACTACTAGTAATACAACACCTCAAACATTAGAAGCAGGTGGAATATTGGCGTCAAAAGGTTTAGATTTATCAAAAATATCACATGATGTGTTTGATAATAGTGTTAATGGTTATCAATTTACAGGTTATATTATTTCTCATACAAATGTCGTACAAGATCATTTTGCTTATGTGATTATTCCTGAAAAAGATTATATCCAATATGGCTTTGATGCTTCACAAGCAAGAAGCTTTGTTGGAAAATTAGGTAATGTAAAAGACTTTGATATTTGGGCTATTTTCACTGAGAAAACAGTAGATGGTGTTGTATTATATGATGGTTCTTTACGAGCAAAACAAACACAAATCAATGACATTGCTGAAAAATATCATGGTGGTGGTCATATGTGTGCTGCTGGCGTGAAAAACCTAAGTCATGAAAATTTAAATGAAATCATACAATTATTGTGTAAAAGATTATGAAAAATTGATTGTCAAGTATTGTATAAATGTTTTGACATGTTAGAATATTTGAGCCATATAGGAGGTATAAAAAAATATGGAAATCGTAAACAAGAAGGCATTAGCTGACAAAGTTGCTGAAGAAAATGGAATTACAAAGAAACTTGCTCTAGAAGTTATTGAGTCTTTATTTGCTGCAATGACTGAAGCTCTTAAAGATGGTAATAAAGTTGATATTACTGGCTTCGGTAAATTCGAAGTTAAGGAAAGAGCTGCTAGAACTGGTATCAATCCTCAAACAAAGGAAACAATCCAAATTGCTGCAACTAACGTTCCTGGCTTCAAAGCTAGCAAATCTTTAAAAGATATCGTTAGATAAGTAAAAAAAAGATTCTTGTTCATTTCAAGAATCTTTTTTTATACACTTTTTAATCTCTTAACAACATCTGCTAAAATTGGTTGAGGAACAAATTCTGTTATATCACCATCATTCATTGCGATTTCTTTCACAGTTGAAGAAGATAAAAATGTATATTCTGGTCTTGCAATGAGAAAGAATGTTTCAACATTTGGATTGATTTTCATATTAGCTGTAGCAGTAGCTAATTCATATTCATAATCTGTAACGGCTCTAATACCACGAATCATTGTTTTTGCTTGAATGCTTTCAGCGATATTAACAGTTAATCCTTTTCCAACCATAACTGTTATTTTAGATGCATTAGAAAGGGTAGAGATACTTTTTTCTATCATTTCTTTTCTTTCTTCAACTGTAAATAGACAGTTCTTTCTTGGATTATGATTAATTAGAACAACAACTTCATCAAAGATATTTGCTGCACGTTCAATAATATCTAAATGACCATTTGTTAATGGATCAAATGTACCTGGATAACAAGCTTTCATATAATTACCTCGCATGAATACTGTAACAGTTTTATTTTATTTTTGTAAAGAATTATTCATGTAAGCGCTTTAAGTTGTGCTTATTTTTAACGCTTTCACAAAGTGTTAAAATTTTCACAAATAATTCAGATAAAGCATTGAATTCTGATTGTGAATAGTTTAACATATTTAACTGTGAAGGAGATTTACAAAAAATTATGAGTAAAGATTTCAGTGATTTAATTGCAAAAGCAAAGCAAGGAAAGAAGAAAGTCTTGTCAGTTGCTAATGCGCAAGATCATGCGGTACTAGAAGCTGTGAATGAAGCACATAAGGATGGTATCGTAGATGCAATTTTAGTTGGAGATGAAATTAAGATCAAAGAAATTGCAAGTGAAATTGGAATGAATCTCGATGAATATAAAATCGTCAACGTTCCTGATGTTACGGAGGCAACTCTAGTAGCTGTAAAGTATGTACATGATGGAGAAGCAGATATGTACATGAAAGGAATTGTTCCTACAGCGACATTCTTAAAGAGTGTATTAAACAAAGAAGTTGGTTTACGTACAGGAAAAACATTATCCCATGTAGCGGTATTTAAAGTTCCTACAATTGATCGTTTATTATTTTTAACAGATGTTGCTTTTTTACCATATCCTGATTTAGAAGCAAAGAAGCAAATCGTTGAATATGCAGTTGATGTTGCTAGAGCGTGTGGAGTAGATACTCCAAAAGTTGCTCCATTAGCTGCTGTAGAAGTCGTGAATCCAAAGATGCAAAATACTGTAGATGCAGATGAACTTCGTAAGGCAAATGAAGCTGGTGAAATTCAAAACTGTGTAGTGGATGGTCCATTATCTTTAGATATTGCATTAGATATTGAAGCAGCAAAAGAAAAGGGGGCTGAAAATAGACCATGTGCTGGTTGTGCAGATATTCTATTATTCCCAGATATTCATGCAGGAAATATTACATATAAAGCAATCGATCATTTAGTTCCAAATGTACAGATTGGATGTATCTTAACTGGTACAACAGCTCCAGTTATCTTAACATCTAGAAGTGATTCTAAACAGGTTAAAATCAATTCTATTGCGCTTGCTGCAGTATTAAGTGATCATATGAAGAAAGTGAATGGTTAAACAAATGGGTAAAAAAATTCTAGCTATTAATCCTGGTTCTACTTCAACAAAAATTGCCATTTTTGATGATGAGACTTTAGTAAATGAAACAGGATTAAATCATCCAGTATCGGAAATGAATAAATTTCCTACTACTTTTTCTCAATTAGATTTCAGATATGAAGTAATCATGAATTATCTTGATTCAATTCATTTTGATATCAAATCATTAGATGCGTGTGTAGGTAGAGGTGGATACTTACATCCAATTACTGCTGGTACTTATACAGTAAATGATGCTATCAAACATGACTTAGAGATTGCATTAAATGGTGACCATGCCGCAAATCTAGGTGGCTTATTAGCACGTAAGATTGGAGAACAAGTTGGTTGCCCTAGCTATATCGTAGATCCAACTGCAGTAGATGAATTACAAGATGTTGCTCGTTTATCAGGTATGCCTGAAATTAAGCGTGTATCAAAAATTCATGCATTAAACATGAGAGCAGTTGCCCGTGAATATGCAAAGAGCATCGGCAAAAAGATGGAAGATCTTAATCTTGTTGTTGCACATATGGGTGGTGGATGCACAACTGGTGCATTAAGTCATGGAAAGATGATTGATATGTTCAACGGTCTAGATGGTGATGGTGCATTCGCTCCAACTCGTTCTGGTGCAGTTCCTGTTGGGGATTTAATTAGACTTTGTTATTCCGGAAAATATGCAACAGTTGACGATATGATGAAACGTGCTGTAGGTGATGCAGGTATCGCTGCTTATCTAGGTACAGCTGATATGAGAGAAGTCAATAAGATGATTGAAAATGGTGATGAAAATGCAAAACTTGTGAAAGAAGCATTTATTTATCAGCATGCTAAAGATATCGGTTCATTATCCGTTGTAATGAAAGGTAAAGTAGATGCAATTTTATTAACTGGAGGAATTGCATATGGTAAAGATGTTACAGATGCAATTGCATCTTATACGGAGTGGATTGCTCCAGTTGTTGTAATTCCTGGTGAAAGAGAAATGATTGCTCTTGCACAAGGTGCATTAAGAGTATTAACTGGCGAAGAAGAAGCCAAAGAATACGAAGCAGAATAACCATTGAAATAATAGGAGGAATATAAAATGGCTAACAAAAAAGTTGTGATTGCAAGTGCTTGTCGTACAGCAATCGGAAAAATGGGTGGTGCTTTAAGTACTGTTCCAGCAGTTGATTTAGGTGCTACAGTTATCAAAGAAGCAGTGAAGAGAGCTGGTTTAAAACCAGAAGATGTTGATCATGTTTACATGGGAAATGTTATTCAAGCTGGATTAGGACAAAACCCTGCTAGACAGGCTTCTCTAAAGGCTGGTCTACCTGTAACAACACCTGCAGTTTCTGTCAATGTTGTTTGTGGTTCTGGTTTGAATTGTGTAAATATGGCAGCTGATATGATTATCGCTGGTGATGCTGATATCGTTGTAGCTGGTGGTATGGAAAACATGAGCTTAGCTCCATATGTATTACCACATGCACGTTTTGGTTACAGAATGAATACACCAAAAGATGGATTAGTTGATGCAATGGTTCATGATGCTTTGTGGGATGCATTCAATGATTATCACATGATGGTTACTGCTGAAAACGTTGCTGAACAATGGCATTTAACAAGAGAAGAATTAGATGAGTTCGCTGCTAATTCTCAAAATAAAGCATGTGATGCTAGAGACAATGGACGTTTCAAGGATGAAATCGTTCCTGTAGAAGTTAATATGGGTAAAAAGAAAGGTATCGTTGTAGTAGATACTGATGAAGGTCCACGTGAAGGACAAACTCCTGAAGTACTTGCAAAATTAAGATGCTGTTCTGGTGTTGAAGGTGGTGTAGTTACTGCTGGTAATGCTTCTGGTATCAATGATGGTGCTGCAGCTCTAGTTATCATGAGTGAAGAAAAAGCAAAAGAATTAGGTGTTAAGCCAGGTGGTGTTGATCCATCAATCATGGGTGTTGGTCCTGTAGCTGCAACTAAGAAAGTTATGGAAAAGACAGGATTGAAAATTGAAGATTTTGATCTTTATGAAGCTAACGAAGCATTTGCTGCTCAATCTGTAGCAGTTGGTAAAGACTTGAACTTTGATTTAAGCAAATTAAATGTTAATGGTGGTGCTATTGCATTAGGTCATCCAGTAGGTGCTTCTGGTGCAAGAATTCTTGTCACTCTTCTTTATGCTATGCAACAAAAAGATGCTAAGAGAGGTTTAGCAACATTATGTATCGGTGGTGGCATGGGCTGTGCTACTGTTGTAGAAAGAGACTAATTCATGAGTTTTGTAGATTATGAAGTAAATGGTCAAGTTGGAGTTATTACAATCAATCGACCAAAAGCATTAAATGCTTTAAATAGTGAAGTATTAGATGATTTAAATACAGTTTTAGATGCTGTTGATCAAAATGAAGTACGTTGTTTAGTATTAACAGGAGCTGGTGATAAGAGTTTTGTTGCTGGTGCTGATATTGGTGAAATGAGTACTCTAACAAAGAGTGAAGGTGAAGCTTTCGGTAAAAAGGGAAATGACTTATTTAGAAAGTTAGAAACATTCCCATTACCTATTATTGCTGCTATCAATGGTTTCGCTCTTGGCGGAGGAAATGAAATTGCTATGAGTTGTGATATTCGTATCTGCTCAGACAATGCTATATTTGGTCAACCTGAAGTTGGTTTAGGAATTACTCCTGGATTTGGTGGAACACAAAGACTTGCACGTCTTGTTTCTCCAGGATATGCAAAACAATTGATTTATACAGCTAGAAATATTAAAGCTGATGAAGCTTATCGTATTGGACTTGTTAACCAAGTTACAACATTAGAAGAATTACTTCCTACATGTTTAAAACTTGCTAGCACAATTGCTGCAAATGCTCCAATTGCTGTTAGAAATTGCAAGAAAGCAATCAATGATGGTTTACAAGTTAATATGGATGAAGCAATTGTTGTTGAAGAAAAGTTATTTGGAGATTGCTTTGAATCTGAAGATCAAAAAGAAGGTATGGCAAACTTCTTACGTAAAAAAGATGATCCAGCTAAAGTAAAACATGTAGCTTTTCAAAATAAATAAAAAGGAGATTTAAAAATGAAAGTAGCAGTTATTGGCGCCGGCACAATGGGCCGTGGTATTGCACAAACATTTGCACAATGTGCTGATGTTGAAAAAGTTTACCTATGTGACATCAAGCAAGAATTTGCTGATGGTGGTAAGGCAAACATTAAAAAAGCTCTTGATAAAAGAGTTGCTAAAGGAAAGATGGAACAAGCTGATGAAGATGCTCTATTAGACAAGATCGTTACTGGTTTGAATTCTCAAGCTGTTGATCCTGATCTAGTTGTAGAAGCTGCTTTAGAAGTTATGGATATCAAAAAAGCAACTTTTAAAGATTTACAAGAAAATATTGTTAAGAATGAAAATTGTATTTTCGCAACAAATACATCTTCTTTATCTGTAACAGAAATTGGTGCAGGTCTTAAAAAGCCAGTTATTGGTATGCACTTCTTCAACCCAGCTCCAGTTATGAAGTTAATTGAAGTTATCAAGGGTGCTAATACTCCAGATGCTGATGTAGAAACAGTTAAAGAAATTTCTGTTAAATTAGGAAAGACTCCAGTTGAAGTAAATGAAGCTCCAGGTTTCGTTGTTAATAGAATCTTGATTCCATTAATCAATGAAGGTATCTTTGTTTACCAAGAAGGTATTTCTGATATCGAAGGAATCGATACAGCAATGAAATTAGGTGCTAACCATCCAATGGGACCTCTAGAATTAGGTGACTATGTTGGATTAGATATTGTATTAGCTATCATGGATGTTATTTACAATGAAACAAAGGATCCTAAATATAGAGCTTGTACAACATTAAGAAAGATGGTTCGTGCTGGTCACTTAGGTGTTAAGACAGGTAGAGGTTTCTACATCTATAACGCAGATCGTACAAAGACACCAGTAGATAAAAAATAAAATTGTTTGTTACTAGAATAATTCATTCTAGTTTCAATAGAAGGAAATTTGGAGGAGAAAATAATGGATTTCCAGCTTGATAAAAAGCATACTATGGCACAATCCTTATTTAAGGATTTCGCCGAAAAAGAAGTAAAGCCTCTAGCAATTGACACTGATGAAACAGAAGAATTCCCACGTGTTACAGTTGATAAGATGGCAAAGAATGGTTTCCTAGGAATTGCTATTCCTGAACAGTATGGAGGCCAAGGATGTGACCCATTAACATACGTTATGTGTGTTGAAGAACTTGCTAAAGTTTGTGGTACAACATCTGTTATTGTTTCTGCACACAGTTCATTGTGCTGTGATCCTATCTTACATTACGGTTCAGAAGAACAAAAACAAAAGTATCTAGTACCTTTAGCTAAAGGCGAAAAACTTGGTGCATTTGGTTTAACAGAACCAGGTGCTGGTACAGATGCACAAGGTGTTCAAACAAAAGCTGTATTAAGTGAAGATGGTAAAGAATGGATCTTAAATGGTTCAAAGTGTTTTATCACAAATGGTAAGGAAGCAGATGTTTATATCATCATTGCTTATACTGATATCGTTGAAACAAAGCGTGGAAAACAGAAGAAGTTCACAGCATTCATCGTTGAAAAGGGTACAGAAGGATTTACATTCGGTACAAAAGAACACAAGATGGGTATCAGAGGTTCTGCAACATATGAATTGATTTTCCAAGATTGTCATATTCCTGTTGAAAATCAATTAGGTCCTCGCGGTAAAGGTTTCCCAATCGCTATGGGAACACTTGATGGTGGACGTATTGGTATCGCTGCTCAAGCTTTAGGTTTGGCAGAAGGTGCATTAGATAGAACAATTGCTTATGTAAAAGAAAGAAAGCAATTTGGACGTTCTATTTCCGCATTCCAAAACACACAATTCCAATTAGCTAACCTAGCTACTGAAGTTGAAGCTGCTAAGTTATTAGTTTATAAAGCTGCAGAAGCTAAGAGAACTAAGGATCGTTTCTCTGTAGAAGCTGCTCAAGCAAAATTATTTGCTGCTGAAACAGCTATGGATGTAACAACTAAGTGTGTACAATTACTTGGTGGTTATGGTTATATCAGAGAATATGAAGTTGAAAGAATGATGAGAGATGCTAAGATCACTGAGATCTACGAAGGTACTTCTGAAGTTCAGAGAATGGTAATCTCCGGAGATCTTCTAAAGTAATAGAAAGGGAAATCAAACATGTTTAAAATCGTAGTTTGTGTAAAACAGGTTCCTGATACAGCTGGTGGAGTTAAGTTCAAAGCTGATGGAACACTGGATAGAGGCGCAATGCTTGCTATCATGAACCCTGATGACAAGGCTGGTCTTGAAGCAGCTCTTCGTATCAAGGATCAAGATCCTGAAAACGTCAAGGTTACATTATTAACAATGGGTCTTCCTAAGGCTGAAGATGTATTAGTTGAAGGTATTGCTATGGGTGCAGATGATGCATTATTAGTTACTGACCGTGTACTTGGTGGTGCTGATACATGGGCAACATCTTCTACAATTGCTGGTGCATTAAAGAATATGGAATATGACTTAATTATTACAGGTCGTCAGGCTATCGATGGTGATACTGCTCAAGTAGGACCTCAAATTGCTGAACATTTAAGTCTTCCAATGATTTCTTATGCTAAGGAATTAAATTGTGATACAACAAATAAAACAATCGAAGTTAAGAGAATCTTTGATGATGGTTACATGATGGTTAAATCTCAATTACCAGCTTTAGTTACATGCTTAGCTGAGTTGAATGAGCCAAGATATATGACACCTGGAAGAATTTTCTATGCTTTAGATCATAAAGATGAACTAGTTACTGTTTGGGGTAGAGCTAATTTAGATGTTGAAGATTCTAACATTGGTTTAAAAGGTTCTCCAACAAAGATTGCAAAGGCTAGTGATAAGGTAGCTAAAGGTAAGGGAACAACAGTTACTCCTGAATCAGATGGAGATGCTGCTGATTACATCTTAAATGTACTTACTGAAAAGCATGTTATCTAAGAAGAAAAGAGGAATAAACAATGATTGAAAAGAATCTTGATGAATACAAGGGCATTGCGATTTATGCTCAACAGGTAGATGGAAAACTTTCTAACATTGCCTTGGAACTTCTTGGTAAAGCTAGAGAGCTCGCAAAAGACCTTGATGATAAAACTGTTACTGCAGTATTAATTGGTGAAAATGTTGGTGGATTAACTGATGAATTAGCTGAATATGGTGCAGATAGAGTTGTTGTTATTGATGATCCTGAACTAAAGGATTATAGAACAGAACCATATACACAAGCATTAGCTGGATATATCAATGAATATAAGCCAGAAATCGTACTAGTTGGTGCGACAGCTATTGGACGTGATTTAGGTCCTAGAACAAGTGCTAGAGTTGAAACAGGTTTAACTGCTGACTGTACAGTCTTAGAAATTGGTGATTTCCCACTTGTTGCTGGTCCAAACCAAGAACAAAAACATCAACAATTATTAATGACTCGTCCTGCATTTGGTGGTAATACAATCGCTACAATTGCTTGTCCTGATAACCGTCCACAAATGGCTACGGTTAGACCTGGCGTTATGCAAAAGATTGATCCTATCAAGGATGCAAAGGCTGAAGTTATTAACTGGAAACCAGCTCTTGAAAAGAACAATTGTTATGTAGAAATTGAAAAGGTTGTTAAGGAAGTTTCTAACGTAGCTGATATTGCTGAAGCTAAGATTCTTGTATCTGGTGGACGTGGTGTTGGTTCTAAAGAAAATTTCAAACTTCTTGAAGATTTAGCTGAAGTATTACATGGTACAGTTTCTTGTTCTCGTGCTGTTGTAGATAATGGTTGGGAACCAAAGGAATTACAAGTTGGTCAAACAGGTAAGACTGTTCGTCCTCATGTATATTTCGCAATTGGAATTTCAGGTGCTATTCAGCACGTTGCTGGTATGGAAGAATCTGATATTATCATCGCTATCAATAAAGATGAAACAGCTCCAATCTTTGATGTAGCTGACTATGGTATTGTTGGTGATTTAAATAAGATCGTTCCATTACTAACTGATAAGATCAAAGCTGCTTTAGCTAAGAACGCTTAATTATTGATTGTTATGTAAGCTATCTCAATTAGAGATAGCTTTTTTTGTAATTCTGCGTGATAATAGTAAAGCCGATTGGGAGATATACTATGAGTGAATATTCAGATATAATACGTAAAACTTTTTCTATGGGAGATACAGAAAGAGATAAGAATAACCATATTCCTGAGGATATTATTCGTTATGATAATATACGCTACGATAATAAAGATGAAAAATGGAATTTATTAGATGTTTATAGACCTAAAAATACAAAAGGAAAACTACCAGTCATTTTAAGCATTCATGGTGGTGGATGGGTTTATGGTGATAAAGATGTATACCAATGGTACTGTATGAATCTAGCCCAACGCGGATTCGCTGTTGTGAATTATTCTTATCGTTTAGCACCAGAATATCAATATCCAGCTTCTTTTGAAGATACTACTACTGTTTGTAATTGGATCATAGAGCATCAAGAAGAATACGGTTTTGATATAAATCATATATTTGGTATAGGAGATAGTGCAGGCGCACATATGTTGTCTTTATTTGCTTGTGCTTTAACAAATAAAGAATATAAAGTACCTTATGCTTTACCAACAGACTTTAATTTCACAGCAATTGCATTAAATTGTGGTGTATATTTAATGCAACCAGAATCTTTGGGAGATACTGCGAAATTAATGGAAGATTATTTACCAAACAAAGGAACAAATGAAGAATTTCATGAAATAAGTTCTATCAATTTCATTACAGAGAATTATCCTCCATGTTTTATCATGACATGTCCTGGTGATTTCTTAAAAGATGCACCATCTAAATTAATTCCAGTTTTACAGAAGAATGATGTGCCATTCATTTATAGACACTATGGAAATAAAGAAAATCCTCTTACACACGTATTTCAATGTAATATTCAGTTAGAAGATGCAAAATTATGTAATGATGAAGAATGTAATTTTTTCAAAAAAATGAGTGAGAAATAATATGAGTGAATACAATATCCCAGTAATAACAATAACAAGAGAATATGCAGCAGGTGGTAGAAGTGTAGCGAAACTATTATCAGAAAAGTTAAACATTCCTTGGTATGATAAAGATTTCATTAAAGCTACAGTAAATGATTCTGGATTAACTGAAAAACAATTAACAAAAGTTTCTGAAGAGATGGGTGATGGTGAGAAAATCATTGATACTTTATTTGGGAATGGATCTAAATATGAT
>CAVKTV010000043.1:0-10382 GCA_963659075.1 Lachnospiraceae bacterium
TCGACCCCAACTTATTTTGAAGGGTGACCCCAACCCCGACTGATTTTAGAGTGCCATAAAGATTGAAGGGTCTCATTTTGAGGCCTTTTCTTCTGGAAATGTATTAATTGTGAAAATTAAGATGAAAAAGATACATAAAATCATCATGAAATATGATAAATATGCGTAAATTAATCATTACCTAATTGATATTAAGACTCTTTACGGTTATTATACGGTTATACAAACAAGAGAGGGAAAATATGAAAAAAATATTAACAGGCATATTATCACTTATGATGTGCTTATCTATGAATTTCGTAGTTCTTGCGGAAGATGAAGGAGAAAAGAATGTGGTTGATACTGTAGCTAAAATGAATGACAACGATTATTCATCTGTAACAGAAGCAATCAAGGCAGTTGAAGAAAATGGAACAGCTACAATTAATGTAATTGCGAATACTACAGAAGACATTACAATTCCAGTAGGAAAAACAATTACATTAGTTATTTCAGATGGTGTAACAATTACGAATAGTACATCACATACAATTACAAATAATGGTACTTTAACAATTACTGGTAACGGAACAATTGATAATGTTACGCATGCAAAAGGAGATTTGGTTAATGTATATGGTGCTGCTGCTACATTATCAGGAAGTGTTTCTTATACAAGAAGTAAAGAGGCTGGAAAAGATAAAAATAATTCTGGTGGCAATAGCTGGTATAACATTGTAAATCAAGGCACAATGACAATTAAAGATAATACAAATGTTACTTCTACTGGATCTTTTTCTAGTTTGATCAGAAATGGAGAGTTAACTAATCCTACATTAAGCTCAACATTAACAATTGAAAGTGGAACATTCAGTGGTGGAATTAATACAATTAAAAATGGAGATTTTGGATATTTATATATTAATGGTGGTGCATTCTCTAATACTACACAAGCTACTGTTTTGAATTGGCATCATGCAGAAATTAGTGGTGGAACCTTCAGTCCAACAGATAAAGCATCTAATGCACTTCTTGTTGGAAAATGGATTGAATATGAATCTAATACAGTTAAATATAAAACAGAAGGTAATACTATAATTTCAGGTGGTACTTTTAATGGAAATATAAGCCAGTACGAAAATTCTAATAGTAAATCTAATTATGAACATGGAACATATACTATTTTGGGTGGTACATTTTCTAAAGATATTTCTGAATATTTAGTTGATGGTTATAAAGTCTATAATGATGGATCTGCATATAAAGTTATTTCAAAAGATACTTCTACAGTTGAAGTAAATGAAAATACAGTTGCACTAGACAAAGAAGTCACAACAAAGATTGCAGATGATGGTATTGAAGTAATTGATAATGATTTTGATAAAGCTCAGATTACAACAGTTGATGTGAAAACAAAAACTATTGATTTGAAAAAAGAAGAACAAACTAAAGTAGAAGAAGTTCTTAAATTAGATGAAAAAGAAGAAATCACAAATATTCTTCCTATAGATATTACTTTGACTGCAGTTGATTCTAATGGTAAAAAAGCTAATCTAATAAAATTTAATAGTGATGAAAATGAAAAAGGCATTACTGTTACAGTATTATTAAAATCAGAGGATGCAAATAAATTTACAGGTAAAAATATCAGTGTAGTTCGTATTCATGATGGCGAATATGAAGTGATTGCTAGTGATGCTAAGTTAGTAGGCAACTCTCTAACATTCACATCTGATAAGTTCTCTACATATGTATTGGTTGCTAAAGAAAAAACATATACTGTTTCTTATAACACTGTAGGTGATTCAAAATACGGATTACCAACAACAGTAGTAGGTACAATTCCTGAAATAACAACATACTTAGAAGGAAATAAGGTTACAGTTGCGAATGCATTAACTACAACAGAAACAAAAGCTAGTGATGGTACACAAGGTACTTGGTCATTTAGCTGGGATAAAGAAGACTTTGAGATTGGAGAAGATACAGTAATTACAGGTACTTGGAAGTTTACACCTATTGAAGTTAAGCCAACAGCAACTCCAACAGTAGAACCAACTTCAACACCAACACCTACGTTAAAGCCAACTGCTACACCAAAGACTACAGCGACTCCAAGTGCTACAAGCACACCAAAGGCTACAACAACACCAACCGCTACACCTGAAAGTAAGACAGCTAAGACTTCTGATTCTTCTAATGTAGCATTATATGGATGTGTAACAGTGATTGCAGTAGCTGCAGTTGGATTACTATTCTTCTTGAAAAAGAGAACAAATAATTGATCATTGAATCACTAAATAAGGACTTTGGATGATATATCTAAAGTTCTTTTATTATGGAAAAATAACTTTGGATTAGAAATCAAAACTTTCAATCTAGCTGGTAATTGTTCAAATAATTGTGTTCACTGTAAAATGTTTGCTCTTTTTTTATGTCCTCTGCACTTACAAGTGAACATAGTGAAATTTATGAATTATTCTTTTTATTTTTGTTTGATAATGGAAATGACAGAAAGAAAAATGTTCGTCAGATCTGACGAAATGATACTAAAGAGTATGGATTTTCTGTCGAAAAATATAGAAAACTGTCGTTTTAATTTATTAGAAGGCCTTTTGTGTTGCAAATTTGAGACAGAAATAAAAAACGATATTTTCTACGTAGAATGGAGGTAGATAAAAGATATGAACAAGACAACGAAAGAAATGATCAGCGATTATTTAGCTGATTCAACGAAAAAATTTGATCTGGTAAATGGAGATTCATTAACGACTGTTGCAATATCCGATTCTCTTCATATTTCCAGAACCGTCGCTTCACAATATTTGAATGAGCTATGTGAAGAAGGAAGTGTGTTTAAGGTGAAGAGTAGACCAGTATATTTCTTCAGTACGAAGGTGCTAAAGAAAAAATACGGATTGGATGTTAGAGATTGCGAGTTCGTAGACCTACAGGAGATGATTGAATATCTCCAACAAAAAGGACAGCTAATGGATGTGTTCCACGAACTTATTGGATACGATGGCTCTTTACAAAGAGTTATCAAAAGATGCACAGAAGTATTCAACTATCCACCATATGGCCTAACATTGGCTATTTATGGAAATGAAGGAACAGGTAAGAGAACCTTAGCTGATCTGATATGTAAGCATTCATTGATTAGAAAAGGAATCGTCACAAAAGATACCAAAGTAATCAAAAGAGACTTGTCGGCAAACGACCCCTTTCTTACCGACAAGCTCGAAGCTTACATAGATGAGCATTGTAAGGAACCTCATGTCATCATTCTTTCTCATTTTGAAAAGATTAATGAAGAATTAACGGCTTATCTGATTCGGTTCTTTGAAAAAGTTTTGAATAACAAGATTCACTTCATCTTTCTTTCTGAAAAACGTCTCGATGACTTCTTGCCATCTTCATTAGGTAAATATATACCAGTGGCAGTTCACATGAAGGATTTCCATGAAAGGCCAAAAGAAGAACGAGAAGGAATCATTAAAGAACTGTTTAGAAGAGAAGATACCAATCTTCATGTACATATGTTCATAAGTTCTAATGTGCTACGTGCACTTGTGAATTGCAGGCATGAATCAAACATTGAAGACTTGAGTAAGAAAGTCAAACTAATGTGTGCGCAGGCAATCAATGAACAAAATAGTGATGAAATCAAAATCCATACAGCATATCTTCCAGAGGAAATGGTGGAATCTATTGAACTATCAACAGATAACGTTGCTTACATTGATTGTGAAGCAGAACCTGAAATTAATGGAAATGATGGATATCTTGAATTCTTAGAAGGTGTTATTGATGCTTGCTCAGGGAAAGATAGTACAAAAATTTTAGAAAAATATAGAGAGGTCTATGACATCATTTGTGAATCAATACTATCTTCTACAAAGAATGATCAGACATTGAGAGGAACGGCAGCAGCACTCGGAAAAATTGTTAATTGGGTTGCTTCCAAACACTTTATTAATATCCCGGGTAACTTCAATTTCATTCTTGCAACACTTCTAAATGTTTGTAGTGAGCAGGGACCAAGGTTTGAAAATTGGGAATCCAATCATAAAGAAAAGATTGAAACTGCACAGAATAGAATTGAGAGATTATTTGTGACAGAAGCACTTATTACAGATGAAATCTGTTCTTTATCAATCCTAAATTTAGAAGAAGAAATTCCAGCTATTTTTAGAATTATCATGAGTTTAGCGATAGCTTCTTACAATGCTGATCTCAATAAGAATGGAACATTTGGTGTCATTATCTGTCACGGATATTCCACAGCGACTTCAATAGCGAGCGCTGTAAATACATTGATTGGATCTTATATCTTTGACTCTATTGATATGCCCGTCATGACAACAGTAGATGAAATCAAGGCAACGCTTCGTGAAAAGTTATCTCGAATTAATTCACATGCAGATATTTGCATCATGGTAGATATGGGTTCTTTAGAAAAGTTAACCGATGAGGAGCTAAAACGTAATAGAAATATCGTAATCGTAAACAATGTTTCAACAAAGATGGCTCTTGATATCGGATACAAGATTCGAAATGGCGTTCCAATCGATCAGTTCTTCTTGAATAGTGAAGATGATTACAAAGTGGAATATGCACTCTATAAAGGAAAGAAAAAGGATGTCATCCTCTTCACAAGTGAAAGTGGATTCCAAACATCACAAAGAATGGCAAAACTATTTGCAGATTCATTCCCGGTAGAGATTCCAGTGGAATTAAGACCAGTCATGTTTGATTCATTAAAAGATGAAATTGATGATTTAATGCAAAAATACAACGTTCTATTTGTGACGGGTACAGACAATCCAGGAAGTATGAGCGCTACTTATATCCCTCTTGAAGATATCGTCACAACGACAAACCTTGATTTAGTTTCATCAAAACTCAACGGATATATGGATGAAGAAAATCTGAGAAAGTTGATCATCAATATTCGTTCAAATTTCTCCTTGGTGAACGTATTGAACTATTTAACGATTCTCAATCCAAAACCATTGATGGATGCAACTACGATTGCAATTGATGATTTACAAAAGAGAAGAGGCGTGGAATTAGAAGGTAGAACATTGGTCGGAATCTACATCCATGTATGCATCTTGATTGAACGCTTAGTCACAAAGAATGGTGTGATTCGTAATGATAGTGCAACAGAAGAGTTTGTAAAAGAACATCAAGACTTTATTAATGACACTAGGGCGGCATTCAAATCAATTGAAAAGCATTACAACATTACAATTCCAAATTCTGAAATGAAATATATTTATTCGTTTATCTACAGGGAGGACTAAAGAACATGAAGGAAAGAAAAGTAGTGATTGCCACACATGGAACATTGGCAGAAGGTTTCAAATCAGCTCTCTCCATTATTACGGGAGTAGATAACGTAGAAGCTTATAACTGTTATACGACTCCAGATTTCAATTTAAATGATGTAATTGAAAAAATTATGAAAAGTGTTGATTTAGAAAAAGAAGAACTATTCGTCTTTACGGATTTATTTGGAGGCTCCGTAAACAATGGATTTGTGAAAGCATTGAAAGATTATGAATTTCATTTAATTACAAATACAACTTTAGGATTATTGATTGATTTCTTATTAGTAAATCCTGATATTAATACTTTCAGAGAAAAACTGAAATCAAATGAATTTAACGTTGTGTACTGTAACGATTTCGTTAATGGTATGAGCGATATAGAAGAAGATCTGTGAAGAGAGAAATGGAGGTGAAAATATGATTAAGGCATTACGGATCGACCATCGTCTAGTTCATGGACAGGTTGCATTTACTTGGACGCACTTCCTGGCCGCGACAAGAATCATTGTCATCGATACTAAAGCAGCATCAGATGATTTTCAAAAGATGGCATTAAACATGGCAAAACCTGCAGGTTGTAAATTGAATGTGTTCTCCGCAGAAAAGGCACTTGAAAGAGCTGAAAAAATTGATTCTCTTTCAGATAATGTATTCATTATTTTCGGAAACACAAAGGATGCAGCTACATACATTACAGCACATCCTGTATTCAAAGAATTGAACCTTGGAGGAATCGCTAAGAAAGAAGGATCTAAAAATTATGCAGATGTCGTTTATTTGACGCCTGATGAAGAAGATGACCTTCGCAAAATTATGGCAACAGGTTGCAACGTATTCATGCAACAGTTACCTACAACAAAACGTGAATCACTTAAATTGTGATCACATTACAACACTATCGAAAGGAGGATAAATAATTATGAAGTTGCTTCAAACGCTGATAGTGGTATTAATTTCTGTTCTAATGATTCTTGACTCAAGAATGTTAGGACGACTCAATTTCGAAAGACCATTACTTACATGTACAATTTGTGGTCTGTTACTTGGCAACTTACCTGTAGGACTTGCTGTAGGTGCTCAAATGGAGCTAGCAACGTTAGGTATGATGTCCATTGGTGCTTCTGGTATTGATATGAACATGGGTTCGTTGGTCGGATGTGCAATCTGTATTATGACTGGAGCTGATATTGAAACAGCAATCACTGTCGCTGTTCCAATGACTCTACTCTGCACATTGATCAACACAGCAGCATCTGTTATCCGTATTAGATTTACACATATGTGTGATGAGGCCGTTGAAAAAGGAGATTTCAAGAAGGCAAAGAGAGTTGATATTGTATATGGACCAGTTCTCTATGTTCTCTGCACAATTATTCCAGTATTCTTGTCTGTTTACTTTGGAGCTAGTCTAGTGCAGTCCATTGCATCTTCTGTACCTGATTGGGTAACGAGTGGTGTATCTCTTGGTGCTAATATCATCGCATTCTATGGATTTGCAATGTTATTGTCCACAATGGTCAACAAAAATACAGTCGTATATTTCTTCGCAGGATTCTTACTAGCTGCTTATTCAGGCCTTGGCCTTACAGCAATCGCATTGATTGGTATCGTTCTAGCTATCATGCTCTTTACAGTTAAGTATACAGGTGGTGGCGTACAAAGTGCCAAAGCTGAATCTGTTTCACTAGATGATTTGGAAGATCTCGATAATTAATAGGAGGAAATAATCTATGTCCGCAAAAGGTTTAGAAACACAGAAAAATTATCCGTTAAATAAAAAACTCAAGGAAATCTTCTGGGGCTCCTGGTGCATGCAGACAAACTGGAACTATGAAAGACAGATGAATACTGCTTTCATGTATGGAATGTCTAAAACAATTGACCGACTATATCCAGAACCAGAAGAAATTGATAAGAAAAAGGAAGCTTACAATAGACATCTTGAATTCTTTAACATCACGCCACAGTGTGCCGCACTTGTATTTGGTATCTGTATGGCGATGGAAGAAGAATATGCAGATAAGCCAGATACATTTGATCCAGCAGCAATCAGTGCAGTTAAGGTTGCGTTGATGGGACCTCTATCTGGTATCGGTGATGCACTTTTCCAAGGTACTATCCGTATTATCGCAATGTCCATTGGTATCTCACTTGCACAGAATGGAAGTATTGTTGGTCCAATCTTAGCTGCATTGATTTCCGTTGGTACATCTGCACCAATTACATGGTTCCTTGGCAAGCTTGGCTATACAAAAGGTCAAGAATTTGTCAGACAGATGTCAGAATCTAACTTGATGGAAAAATTGATGTTTGTATGTTCTATCGCTGGTCTATTCGTTATTGGTGGTATGTCAGCTTCTTTAGCTAATCTAACAACACCATTAAGTTTTGGAGAAGCGTTTGTATTACAGGATGTACTTGATGGCATTATGCCAAAGATGATTCCACTTGCCATGACATGGCTAATGTACTTCATCATCAAATCTGGAAAAGTAAAACCAATGGTTGTTATCATTGGATGCTTCGTAGTAGGTATCATTCTGAATTACTTTGGTATTCTGGCGTGCTAAGACACTCCTTGAATATAAAAAATTAAAAGAAAGGTAAAAAAAGGGAAAAAATTATGTACGATGTTAAAAAAATGGTTGAAGAAATCACATCAAAAAATGAAATCAAAAACATTAGCTTTACAGGTTGTGGCGGCTCACTAGCATGTTTCTTTGCATCACATTATTACGTAACACATGAAGCAAAGACTTTGACAACTCTATATGAGAATGCAAATGAGTTTGCTAATGATACACCTGCATTCATTAACGAGAACGCAATTGTAGTTTGTGCATCTCGTAGAGGAAATACTAGACAGACTGTTGAAGCAGCTAAAAAAGCAAAAGAATGTGGCGCTACAGTCATTGGTCTACAACTTGAATTTGATACAGAATTAGATCAAATCTGTGACTATACAATTCAATTCAAGGATACAGGTGCTGATGGAGCACTCTATGAAGAATCAAAGGGTGCATATGCATTGATGATTGCTTATGAAGTCGTTAACGCTGTTGAACATAATACTGAAACATATGAAAAGATGAAGGCAGCAGTCAAGAAGATGAATGAAATCGTTCCAGCTGCTCAGAAAGCTTGCATTCCAGATGCAGTCAAATTCTCTCTTGATTATGCAAACAATAACATTATTTACACGATTGGTTCTGGCACAGGTTGGGCTGCAGCTCACCAACAAACAATCTGCATCTTCATGGAAATGCAGTGGATTAATTCTTCAGCTATTCATTCTGATGAATTCTTCAATGGTCCATTTGAAATTACAGAATCAGATACAGCATACCTTGTCTTCAAGTCTACTGGTAAGACAAGAGCTGTTGATGAAAGAGCATTAAGATTCTTAGAAAAATACAATGCTCATACAACAGTCCTTGATGGATATGACTATGGAATGAAGGAGCTAGGAGATGTTTCTGGATACTTTGACCATGATTTCTATAGTGAATTGCTTGGCGAATATAATCATCTTTTAGCTGATCGTCGTCAACATCCATTAAGCTGGAGAAAATACATGTGGAAGTTCAACTACTAATACTGTAGTTAAAAAATAACTAAGACCGGTAGATACTTGCCGGTCTTTATTTCAGAAGGAGGTGGCGGATGAAACGTAAAAGTAGCTTGGATTCTAGAATTTTATCTATTCTGATACCAGCGATTCTTGAAAATGCACTGTTAACGTTTTCTGATATGATTCTCACTGGATATATTGGAAGATTAACAGTCACTGAAATCAGTTCCTTTGGAATTACGGAACGTATCTATGGAATTTATTTCGCTATATTTAAAGGATTTGCAATCGGAACGATGGTTGTGCTTGCAAAGGCCTATGGTGAAGGAGATAAAGGTAAAGGGAAGGCACTATATCAATTGGCTTTATTACTTGCATTACCTATTGCAATATTAGCGGCATTCTTTATTTGGATAGAGCCGTCATTCTTTCTATCTAGTATGACGCAACAAACAGACATGCTTGCAATGGGAAGTGGATTTTTGAAAATCAATGTTATTGTTTATCCGTTATTAGCCATTGTGCATTTAAATTCATCAGCTTTTCAAGCGGATGGAAATACAAAAACACCTTTATATATTGCGATGATAGGAAATTCTGTTAGTGTCGTTTTTGGATATATCTTCATTTTGGGAATCGGACCAATTCAAGGTATGGGACTTATTGGTGCTGCTGTAACAAATAGTATTCGTATCGTTGTTATGATGCTTGTAGGAATGTATCTCCTTTTTGGGAGAAAAGGAATGTTTGAAGGAATTACTAGAGAACCACTTTTTCCAATCAATTGGATGGAAGCAAAAGAAATCTTACGATTTGGAATCCCTACAGCGGCAGGAAATTCATTTTGGAATTTTGCGACATTGTTTCTGACTGGTTATATTCTTAACTATGGTCAAGAATACTATGCAGCTTATCAACTTGGTCTACAAGGAGAAGGATTTTGTGACACTATGTCATCTGGTTTTCTAACTGCATCGATGTCTCTAGCAGGAAAAGCAATTGGCGCAAGAGATGCTACAATATATCGAAAATCATATGAAAGACTTGGATATTATTGCAAAATCATTATCGGAATCACAATGCTATTTTTACTACTATTTTCCAAAGCGATACTTCATCTTTTAACAGATAAGGAAGCGCTGATATCTATAGCGCACGTATATCTATTGCTGATGATTTTTTCACAATATCCACAGCATATTTCTAAGATTACATACGGATATATTCGTTCTTCAGGTTACAGCTCTGTTCCAACGATTATTGATATGATTGGATTATGGGGAGTTAGAGTATTTCTAAGCTATTTAGCTAGTTGCGTATTACATCTTAACATTCTATGGATATGGATTATCATCGATGCCGATCAATGGATTAGATATTTATTATCATTTGCATTTTTTAGAATAAAACATGTTATTGACTATTTGGAGGTGAAACTAAATGAAGAATGTGAAAGCAGTCATATTTGACGTAGATGGACTTTTATTGAATACAGA
>CAVKTV010000043.1:10392-12862 GCA_963659075.1 Lachnospiraceae bacterium
ATACAGAATTTCTTTGGCTTCAGGCATGGAATGATGTTGGGGAAAAATATGGGGAACCAGCTTTCGGAAAAACTATTCATCGAACGGTTGGTTTAACTGGAAAAGCAGTGAATGCAATTCTTGATGAAGAACTTAGTGGATGTCCAAATAGAAATGAATTATTAGAGGAAGCAAGGAAAACTGGTATGAAATATTTAGAAGAAAAGATAGATATAATGCCAGGAGTGAGAGATTTACTAACCCTCCTTGATGAAAAAAAGATTATAAAAGCTGTTGCGACGACAACAGATCGTTCAAAAACAGATGAAAGATTAAAAAAGCTAGGTCTTTATGATAGATTCTCTATTATAGTTTGTGGTGATGAAGTAACAAAACGAAAACCAGATCCAGAAATCTATCAAACAGTTTTAAAAAAGCTCGGAGTAAGTCCGGATGAAGCATTAGTTCTGGAGGATACTGGTTATGGGGTCAGAGCTGCACATGGCGCAGGTATTAAAGTAATCATGGTACCTTCAATCAATCCAGCAACGAAAGAAGAAAAGGAGATGGCATACGCTGTTGTGAATTCACTTGAAGAAGTTGTTCATCTATTCAAGGAGGGAAAATTATGAAGTCAATGCGTACATATATAAATCGTACACCCAGTACGATTCGTAGAATTGCTGATCATATTTCAAGAAATATTTCTCAATTAGAGGAGGTACTTGGAAATGAGAAAATAAAACATCTTTATTTAGTAGGGTCAGGAACAAGTTTGAATGCTGCATACTTTTCTAGAAGGATATGTTCGGAGCTTTTAGGAATTCCTTGCTCTGTATATAGTGCCATGCAGTTTGCAGATACGGTAGATGTTCCTGGTGAAAATAGTTTAGTATTTTGTATATCGCAAGCAGGCCATTCTTATTCAACACTTTTAGCATTAGAAAAAGCTAAACAAAGAGGATGTATAAGCGTAGCAGTCTCTAATGACAAAGAAGCAATGATTCGTAAAGCTGCAGATGCCTTCTTATGGATTGACATGCCTGAAGAAGATATGGGCCCTAAAACAGAAGGATTGTATGCAAGTGTCGCAACTATTGTTCTAGCGATTTGTGAGATTTCTAAAGAAGAAGACCTGATTTCTAAAGATATTGAGAATAAGGTTCGCAACGAACTTCTAAAATGCACAGAGAGAATAGCTGAAATTAGTGATGCTACATGGAATTGGTGCTCTGAGCACACAGACATATTAAAACGATATAATGACATCATTGTTATAGGTGCAGCCGATTGCTACCCATCTGCAATGGAAGGAGCATTAAAGATTCTTGAAACTACAAAGATTTCTGTAAGAAGCTATGAAACAGAAGAGTTTATGCACGGAATCTATCATGCAATCGATAAAGATAAATTGATTATAGCAATTGCAGAAGGAAAGCATTATGAAAGAACTATTCGTTTATTGAAATATTTAGAGGACAAAAAACATTGTGCAACTCTTGCGATATCACCAAATAAGGTTGCTTCTTTGCAATGTTTCGTGTATTCCTTTGATGAGGATAATTCATTTGCTTCCTTGGAATATCTTGTGACGCTTCAAACCATAGCACAATTTATGGCGGAGGTACGTGGGATTGATATGGATGTAAATGATGATCCGAATTTTCATCAATACATGGGAAGCTATATTTACTAGGAGATATGAATATGAAGTATGGTGTTTCAATAATATTAGTTGTGATTTTTGTGATAGCTAGTATTGTGCGATATAAGAAAAAGAAGCAATCTGAATCAATACAGAATCAATTAGTATCTCTTCTTCAACAAGGAAAATATAGTGAATTTGATATACAAGTAAAAGAGGCATATGATAGTGGATATTTAGATTCATTTCATTATAACTATATGCGAATGAATCGATACATTATGTGCGATGACAATAAGAATGTAGATATTATTGTTAAAGACTTTGTGAAAAAGGATTTAAAAGATATACAAAGAGCATCAGTATTTTCCAATGCTATGATTTACTATGTATCTGCATTAGATAAACAAATGTGCGAACTTTGTTATGAACAAATCTTGAAACTAAAAGGGAATGAAGACTTGAAGAAGACAGCAGGACTTGTTTATAGAATTATTGTTGAAAAGCGAAAAGATGATTTGAAACTTGTAGAAGATAAAATTGCTTCATCAGTAGGTGCTGAGAAACAATTCTATGAACAGTTAAAAAGTACTATGGAATGATAAATTTGTATAAAATATAGGCGAGGATTCTCGCCTTTTTAAATAATTCATATATGAAAAGACAGTAAGAAAAGTGTCAAATAATAACTATCTGTAAAAAATATCTCTCAGTTCTTGTTGTAAAAAATGAGGCGGTTTGTTGTGCTATAGTAGTGCAAGGAGGATGGTGTAATGTATTTGTATGTTGGAACAATAACTGAATCTAGTGGTTCTATTCATGGTTCTGGTAAAGGAATCCATGTAT
>CAVKTV010000044.1:0-12614 GCA_963659075.1 Lachnospiraceae bacterium
ATCACTCAAAACATTTCACTAACTGATGCAGCCAAATCTTTAAAAATCAATAAAGTTTTCTCGACGAATTATATGTAAAATTTCTTTATTATATTTTTTCATTTAATCACCTAATAGAAAGAAACCAGGAAACCTGGTTTCAAGAATATTAATAGTTGCTACAACCAATGCCACATCCGCCAACTGGTCCTTCGGACATAATTGATAAATTAGATTTTGCTTCTTCGATAGTTAATTCAACAAATAACTTTTCCATTAAATAATCTCCTTTCTACAAAACAATTTAATTAAGTACTTATTCTATTTGTCTTGATATATAAAATTATAAATAACAATAAAATGCATGAATAGGTATCCATGTTTACTAACATTTATTACTATTTCACCAAAAAAAGAATCATTTAGCACTTTTTAACCTTCATTATGATCCAAATTCGTTTCATGTTTGCTAACCTTTACAAAATATATCCCTTATAATAGAAGAACAACATAAAGTGAGGAACCATATGCCTTTTCAAACAAAATCTGTTATTACAACACAAAAGACACAACTCTTTCAATATATATGTGGAGCATATTTTAGACAACAACGCATCACTCAAAACATTTCACTAACTGATGCAGCCAAATCTTTAAAAATCAATAAAGGGTTCTTATCTGATCTTGAAAGAGGAAATAGATCATTTCCAAATGGAATAATTGAACAATTCAATGAATTCTATTTAACTGATTTTCACTTTGATGATAGTGCATATAATGACGCTTTAAATCTTTTAGAAGATATTTATGTAGCTTATGCTCAAACCAATCAAGAGTTAATCATTCATAAATTTAAAATTGTTTTATCAAACAAAGAAAAAGTTGATACTTATGCATTCTTTATCTATCAATTATTATATTTCTTTTATTATATTGAAATTGAAGACAATTATGAAAAAGCAAATCATATTAAAAATATTTTATTAAATAATATACCAACTTTTACAGACGAACAGCTTTCAATCTTATATAGTCTTTGTGGGACATTATGTTTTAAAAAAGATAATATAAACGAAGCTGAAAACTTCTTTCTAATTTCTAATGAATACTGCTCTAAATCTTCTATTATGTATGCTTTAAATATGTTCTATTTAATAACTATTTATTCTAAGATGAATAAATGTGCATATTCTTTACTGTTCCTAAATCAAACTAAACTAATTCTATCAACTACTCTTTGTTATTCTAGAATTGTATATACCGATTTATGTGAAGCATATAACTTAATTCAATTAGGTTTATATAAAGAATCCAAAAATTTATTATTACGAATTATAGATAGTGGAATTGCACAGATTCAAGATATCTCTTCTTATATTTATCAATTACTAGCTATTGTTTCTTTGCATCTTTCTGAATATGAAGATAGCATTACTTATTTCAAGAGGATAACGGATTCAAAAATCTATAACAAATACATATGGATTCCTTCATTTGCTAAATATAACCTAAAAGATACAGCTAGTCTTCACAAAGAAATAGAGAATGCAAAAAAAATGTCTCAAAACAAAGTTATTGATTTTTTGTCTGCAATTGAAGACAGATTAGAGAACAACTACGAAGCATTTCTTCAACATATCTTAATTTATTATTTTTATATTCTTGATAATCATTGCTATGATACTTTTAGTATTCTTTTACATTTTATTTTAGATTTCTCCAAAGAAAAAAATGATTCTGACTTAACAATTTTAGTCTTAAACGATTTAGACCTTTATCATGAAAACAAATTATCCATCACTAGTTCAAATCTATCAAAAAAGAAGTAGGTATTCTACTTCAATCTTTTGGCATTTGTTTGAAATTACCTTTGATTTCTTTTGTGCGAAGACAATTGATAAATGCATTTGGATCTATCGCTAATATATTTGCGATGATTGCTTTTTCACTACTTTCATGAATGACAGAATAGATCATCTTTCTTTCATCATTTTTATATGCTCCTTCACCTTGTAGAATCGTTGCGCCATGTTGTGTTATCGCATGGATCATCTCTGAAATTTCATCTACTTTGTTTGTGATAATAAATAACGTAACTTGAGAATAGCTTCTATACAATAAATGTATTGTTTGTGTGGAAACATATTGATAAATAATAGAATATAATGCTTTGTCCCAACCAAATAAGATACCTGCAGTGACTAAGATAACTGCGTTTAATCCAAGTGTTAAGTTAAAACCATCAATACCATAATGTTCTGATAAAAAGATCGATATGAAATCTGTACCACCAGTTGTTGCGTCCACTTTCAAACACAACGCAATTGCTAGACCATTCAACATACCACCAAACACACTAATCAATAAAACATCAGATGTTAATGTATATTGTGGAATGATATCAACCAATACACTATTTAATAGAATCATCACTAATGAAAATAACGTAAAGTTTTTTCCGATATATTTAAATCCAATATAAACAGGTATTGAATTCCAAAATATATTAATAAATGTATATGGTGATTCAACTTTAAAGAATTCTCTTAAAATAGCTTGTGTTAGAATTGTTAGACCATTTGCACCGCCAGGATACAATCCTGCATTTCTAACCATGATCTTAATATTCAAAGACATAATAATCGCAGCGATCACTACTACGATTGGTCTCAAAAACTGCTTTCTTCTTTGTTCCTTAAATGTCATATATCCCTCTATGCCTGAAACATTGTACAGCTACTTTCACAAATAAAAAAGTGGATTTCTCCACTCTTTCAATCATCAAATCCAACAATTGGTATTTTTGTTGTCTCTTCCCTTTTCGGAAATTCAACATCAACAATTCTTGAGATTTCTACGGTATCTCTCAATAATCCATTGATTAATACCATTTGAGCAGGCATGGTTTCTCCTTGAAAGTCTTCAGGATTCCCTATATATCCTGCGTGCACTGATCCATCATCTAGCGTTACTTGGATGAATTTTTGAATCAACGCTTTGATCAATTCACTGTGACTTCTTTCCATACTCACACTTGAATTCCTGCGCCTAATTCTTGCAGCGTCCCCTTTCCTTTCGGTTCTATTCCATTTAGAATCACATTGGGATTCTTTCTTTTGATATATGCGGCAAATCTTTCAGCTTCTTCTTTTGATAAAGCTGTCATATCAACTTCTTGATCTGTCTTTAAATGCAATAAAACTTTTCCTTTTTTATCATTTTCAACATGAACTTCTTTAATATCTTTTGTTATTACTTCATGTATATCTAAATCTTTACAACAAAGAATTCTATCTTCTAATATCCATGAACGATCCACTACACCACCACGTTCATATTCATAGATATCTTTAATATCTTTTAGTTGTTTTGATATTTTTAATTTATCTTTATAGTAGAAAAATAACACTACCGCAAGTAAAGCAGCCAATACCATCATCATATATTTAAAAACAACTAATTTTTTTCTTGTCTCTATAAACGCAACTGTAAATATTAACAGTGGAATTCCGAACATAAAATATACGTATTTCATGCTGACAAGACTATAATAAAATTTCTTTATCATGCCTACATTTTAACACAAAATTATTACTTTCTCTTTATTTCGTCTTTCTATTTTCTAAAAGAAGACTATAATGTTTTCCGTATGAAAAAAGGGATTCAGATATCAGAAACGTTTCTTCTTGCGATGATCATCACTTTCTCTGGTGGTTTACAAGATGCATATACATATTTTGCGAGAAATCATGTTTTTGCGAATGCACAAACAGGTAATATCGTTTTAATGGCATCTAAGATTTCTGATGGACAATGGAGTGATGCATTACATTATTTATTTCCATTATTATCATTTGCGATTGGTATATTTATTGCGGAACAAATACAAGGTTACTTTAAAGAAGCGAGGATATTACATTGGAGACAGTATATCTTATTAATTGAAATTGTAGCTTTATTTATATCTGGTTTCTTTGATGAATCACTGAATGCATTGTCCAATAGTTTAATTTCTTTTGCGTGTGCACTTCAAGTTCAGACATTCCGTTCTATGCATGGTTTTCCATATGCTAGTACAATGTGTATTGGAAATCTAAGATCTGGAGTAGCTGCGTTATCTCATTGGTGTCGTACAAAGAAACAAGATTCTTTCACAAAGGCAATGCATTACTTTATCATCATCTTCGTATTTGCCTTAGGTGCAACGTTAGGTTATTCTTTGATTCCTATATTCGGAATGAAATCAATATGGGTTTCTTCTGTCTGTTTATTCATTGGATTTTTATTCATGTTAATACCTGAAAAATGATATCTCGCGATATCATTTTTTCTTATGCTTCTTTTTCACCTTGTTGGTTTGGATCCATCTGATCATTATTTCCTGGTCCTTGTGGCATGTTTCCACCAGGTCCGCCTTGCATACCACCATCCATGGAATTAGATTTTGTGGAAAGATTTGTTTGATTAGAAGTAATTGTTACTTCTGTTGTTTCTGTTCCAGTTTCAATTGTATATGTTTGATTTGTTTCTAATAGTTCTGAACATATGACTAAGTTTTGATATTGTTTATCAGATGTATAAGTTAATAATACATTTCCTTCACTATCTAAAACATTCACTGTTCCACTTGCATCTAACATCAAACAATTGATACTACTATCACTACTAGGCATAACTGCCATTCCACTAGACCCACCTGCAAAGATCGTTCCACCATTGACTGTAAATGTTCCATTGTAATCAAGTGCGCCATCTGCTCCACTAGTTGGTCCATACACAGTTAATATACCTCCATCCATCAAGCCATCACCATTCATATCCACGCCATCACCATCAGCGTATACTACAATCGTTCCACCATGAATATTTAATTGGCTTCCATCACTTTGCATCTCATTTCCAGTATATGAACTATCTGCGGTATTGATGCCATCATCACTACTCGTAATAGAAATATCACCATCATTGATTGTGATTACTTTAGATTCCAATCCTTCATAGGATTGTTCCACCGTAATATTTCCACTATTGATTGTCAGTGATTCATCCGCATGGATTCCATCATCACTACTCTTTAAAGTTAATGTACTATTTGTAATCGTAATATTACTATTAGAATGTAATGCATCATCTTCACTATTTATATTGATATTACTATCAACTACTTCTATATCACCATCACACTTAATTCCTTTCGCGTTATATTCATCATCTGAAAAATCCATATCTGTTTGAAAAGTATTCGTTGTAGTTTGAGCACCATCTTTCGTAGTAATTGTAATATCTGTAGAATCTAATGAAATATAATCATTACATTGAATTCCTTCATCACCTGAACTAACATTCAATGTTGTATCTTGGATATACAATGAATCATTTGCGTGGATTGCGTCTTCTTCTGCAGTAATGTTTAATGTTCCACTTCCCTCAATATATAAATCATCATGTGATAAAATTGTAGCTGTTTCTTCATCACTATCACTACCCGTAGAACTGAGTGTTGATTCTGTTCCATCTTCAATGATCAAATAAGTTTGATCTGCTTCTGATACTTTAATAACAGGTCCTTCAGAACTTGATAGATTTGTATTTTGTAGGATGATTTTTACTTCACCACTCACTTGCGAATCAACAATAATTTTTGCCTCATCACTTTCACCACTCACCACATAAGTTCCTGGCTTAGATATCGTTACTGTATTATCTTTTAAAGATAAACCATTTCCTGAAATCGTTGTTTCTTCACCAAACACAATAGAAGATTCTTCTGTATTTGATGTAGATGTACTTGTAACAGAAGTACATCCCATCAATAACAACGTAGATAAAGTAATTACTATTTTCTTATTCATAAGACCTCTTACAGCTCTGTCATTTCATCTGCTTTTAATACGGATGAGATAGAAAGATTTCCATTTCTACATCTGATCGCATCAATCATTTGTTTTTCATATTTTGAATCTTTTAGTTCAATTTCATATTGTAATAAATACATTGTTCCTAAGTTTACTGTCTTTACACCATTTAAATGATATTTAGTAGTATATGCTTCTAAAATATCATCAAATGTATTTGCGTAATCCAAATCTTCAGGAATTGTAATTTTTAATGTTCTGTAATTTCTTGAACTATCAAATACTGTACCTTGATTGATTAAAATAAAAATCAATGAAACGATGATCGCTAATACAATCGCAAAGACTAAATAACCAGTACCAATCGCTAAGCCTGTAGCCATTGCCAAAAAGATAATTGCGATATCACTTGCCTTACCTGGCATAGAACGAAAACGAACAAGAGAAAAACTTCCAGCAACTGCCACCCCAATTCCTAGATTTCCATTCACCAACATGATTACTGCCATTACAATTGTTGGTAATATGACTAATGTTGTACTGAATGATTTTGTGACTTGTACACTCTTCTTATAACAAAACGAAATAATCACTCCACATAACAATGCAGTTAAAATACACAATGTGATTTGTAGTAATGTGATAGAAGTTGAAGTTGTAGTAAGTATTGAATTAAACATATTGGTTCCTCTCTTTCAAAATATTTGTATAGATTGTTCCGTATTTAGAAAATGATGTTCGTTTTAGTTTTAATTGAGACAATGCATGTATTAACCATAATGGATATCGATCCATCACTTTGATTTCTAATAGAACTTTATCTTCATCTAGAATTCTTTGATCCTTATTAGTAGAAGATAAACACAAATCATTCAAGCGATATCTAAGATTTGTATCAAATGTGATTCGTACATCTTTTTCGTTCTTCGCAAAGAATGCATCTCGATCATAAGAAATAAATACTTTCTGATCTGCGTTGTAGAATTGTTTAAGATATGTTATTTCTTTTCCTATTTGTGAAGGATTTTCAAAACATGTATTGATTTGTTTACTATCTACCTGAATTCTTCTTTTATAAACGATTCCATTATATTTTTTCTTCATTTCAACATAGATAAAATCATTATCAGAAATATCTCCATAACTTCTTATTCTTAACTTTTCTTTATATTTAGGTCCTTCAATTGATTTAGAAATCATTTGATAATCATTTGAATCAAAATAAATATTATATAAAGAATAATGTGGATAAATATCTTCTTGAATGTAATCTTGAATCAATTCATAGAACTGATTTGCCTGATTTTTTGTTAATAAATATTTATGTTCTACTCTCTCAAAAGTCTCTATATATTCCATACAACATCCTTTCTTCACATAAATTTAACAATATCTTAATGAAGAACACTTGTATGAAATGTGAACAATTTCTGATTATCCAAAAAAATCACTTACGTACATAAGTGATCATTTTGTCTTTAATTTATATTTTCTGTTTGTATTTGTACCAATGCTTTCTATGTTATCTAGTTGAGATAATATAGCTCTTGTCCGTGATGGACTTAATTCAATATAATGGGCAATATCATTTGTTTTAGATTCACCATGTTCTTCTAAATATGCATAAATCTTCATGATATTGTCGTTTGTTTTTCTTCGCCTGTTTTCTTCGCCTGTTTTCTTCGCCTGTTTTCTTCGCTTGTTTTCTTCGCTTGTTTTCTTTTCGAACTGTAATACTAAAATTGTACGATCAGGCCCAAAACGTTCTTCAATGATAGGTTCTTCCCAGCCTTCATCATTCCAAGTGTTCATGATATTAGGAACTCCACTACCAGCTCTTTCTCCAATATTAATGAGATTAAACATTTTCATGAGTGATTTGTTTCTTGGATCAGATTCTCCACCTTTACACATTTGATATTTTCCAGTTCGTATATAACCTGGATTCTCAAAAGTTAATTTTTTAAGTTCCTTTTTAATGACGATTCCTCGTGTTCCATAATAATCTGCGTGAATCAAACAATTCGCCAAAGCCTCTCGTATCGCTTTATGAACTGGTGTGTCATCAATCCTATCTCCGCCTTCCATAACGAATGGAACTTTAAGATCCATAATGATTTTGTTGTAAACACGGAAATAGAAATCGCACAAATTACCAGACCATTCTCCTGAACTTGATTGCAGTCGATCCGTCCATCGAATCGTAGGATCTAGTATTTCTCGATAGTCTAAAAAATAATCTGGAAAATGTCGAACAATATTGTATTCATTTCCAAACATTAACATTCCTGCAGCAGTTGGATGTAATTGATGATCTTCTTTTGAAGTGGCAGCCGCACCAATACTCCTTAAATATTCTTCATCATTTAAACGTTCAAATGGATGTCCTGGTTTTAACGTTTGATGACGATTTCTATAGCCATGAATCGTTTCATAATTTAAGTCACACATAGGAACATCTTCTAACACTTCCATATCCATTGTATTTTCTGCTTGATCACGCAACATTGTTTTTACTTGTAAACGTGTGCAACGATAATCTCCTTCGTTATTCCTTCGAAATGTGCAATCAAACAAATCATTATTTAGATATACTGGCTTTTCTTCTCTTTTAGCCATTGGAACATAAATCACAACAATCAAATTACCATTGATATCATACGTTTCTATGTCATTATCTTTTAAAAGATTGATATTAACTTTCTGATGATTATTGATTGTATCCCAAAATTGTTTGATGAGTTTTCTTTCATCAGAAATTTGTAATCCCGAAGGATGCCAAGAGCCATCTTTGTTTTCTGTAACGCCAAGAATAATCACTCCACCATAACAATTCGCAAACGCAGAATACGTATCCCACAGCGAAGATGGTAAACCGCCATTTGCCTTCTTTACTTCTCTTCGATTATCTTCTCTGTATGAGTCGAATTGTTTTAAATCAAATATCTTTTTCATATGACAGCACCACCTTTCCTCATTGAATTTTATTCAATCATTCAATCCCATTCAATATATTATTCACAATTTTTTTGAAAATCCCTTAAAAAAGACTTCATATTTGAAGCCTTTCATTAATTCATTATTTTTTCTTGATCTTTGTTAGCGCAAGAACCATCGCAACGATCATGATTCCGCCACCTAACATCGCAACTGATTTCGCTCCAAAAGCATCCATAACAAATCCAGAATATGTTAAAGCTAAAATTCCTGAGAAACTACCATACATTGCATCTGACAAACTATGCGCTGTATTTTTCAAAGTTGATGGAACATTTGATTCTACGATTTCCCTTTGTGTTGGAAGCATAATACCGTAACTCATATTAGAGAATACAGTTCCCAAAATGATCATCCAAGATCCTACCGCAAAAGAATCTAATAACATTGTCATAAATACTGTTAATGTCATTAAGAATAATCTGACATAAACTGGTATCTTTTTTAGATTTCCTGAGATAAAGATAAATACTGCTTGTACCATTACACCTAAGAATGAATCTAATCCTAAGATACTAACATCTCCACCTACACTTTGTAATAAAACAATTTTTAAATTGTTGATAGGTGAAATGGATAATCCCGTAAAGAAAACAACAATCAACATGAAGATATATGGACCAACATGTAATAATTCTTTTGGATTACCAGTACTACTATGCGCAACTACTTCTTCAAATGGAACTTCTTTTATGATTGTCGCAAGAGATAAAACCAATACCGCAAAAAAGATAAATCCAATTGGAATCATTTGATAGCCAAAGATATTAATTAAAAATCCCATGATCAAAGCAGTAATTGCGTAACCAACAGAACCAACCGCTCTAGCTCTACCATACGTCGAAGCATCTTTATGGAAAGAACGTAACATCCAAGTATCTAAGTTACTTCCAAGTGGTGCTGACAAGAAACCAAATACGGGATATAAAATTGTAGAAACAAGAATATTTTTATCGGCCATGAAATAAATGATAAAGGCAATGATATTTGTGATGATAAATTCTGGAATAAATACTTTTTTATTTGTACGTAACTTATCACATACAGATCCCCAGAAAAACGCACCAATAAATGAAGCACCCATGAAGAAGGCGAGCATCATAGAAAGTGTTGCGTTACTCATACCACAAGATAATAAATACGTTGAAGTAAATCCAACAAATGCCGCATAGAAAGCCCAATATAAGCTATCTAACAGCGCAAAGCTTAAAAATGTTTTTGTCTCTATTCTTTCCATATATTTTCTCTTCCCCTATAGGCATAAATTTTAGCATAGAATAATTCTAGACGCTTCTACATTACTCAAAATTGGAATTTTATTCCGGGTTTATCTTTCTTCGTGTTACCATATTTACAAAGAGGTGTTTCATGAATCAACAAACTTATCAACAATATTGCGAAATATTAGAAGCAGAACTCATTCCAGCTATGGGATGTACAGAACCAATCGCTATCGCATTAACTGCCGCAACTGCTAAGAAATATATGAATGAAACAATTACTTCTGTAGAAGTATGTGCATCAGGTAATATTATCAAAAATGTTAAGAGTGTAATTGTTCCACATACTGGTGGATTAAGAGGTATTGAAACTGCAGCAGCTGCAGGTATCGTTGCAGGAAATGCAGATAAAGAATTAGAAGTTTTATCCAAAATTACAGAAGATGATATTAGAAGTATTTCTAAATTTGTTTCAGATACAAAAATAACAATCACTAAATCCACTTCTGAATATCTCTTAGATATTGGTGTTACTTTACATTCTAAAAATCACACTGTTTACGCAAGATGTGCACAATATCATACAGGTATTTGTATGATCCAAGTAGATGATGAAATCATCTTTGAAAAACCTATTCCTAAAAATACAAGTAGTCTTGATCACTCTATATTAAATATGGAAGGAATCATTGATTTTGCGGATAATTGTAATTTAGATGATGTTAAAGAAATATTAGATCGTCAGATTTCTTATAATATGGCTATTTCAAATGAAGGAATTAGTGGAAAATATGGTGCAGCTATTGGAAGAACACTATTAATGGCATATGGTGATTCCATTCATAATCGCGCTAAAGCATATGCCGCAGCTGGAAGTGACGCAAGAATGAATGGTTGTGAATTACCTGTTGTTATCAACAGTGGTTCTGGTAACCAAGGTATTACGACTTCTGTACCTGTTATCATCTACGCAAAAGAATTAAAAGTTTCTCAAGAAAAACTTTACCGTGCTTTATTGGTTGCGAACCTAACAAGCATTCATCTCAAGACTGGTATTGGTTGTCTATCCGCATATTGTGGTGCCACAAGTGCAGGTTGTGGAGCAGGTGCAGGAATTATGTATTTGTATGGTGGAAAACTGAATGAAATATCACATACAGTAGCTAACGCACTCGCGATCAATTCAGGTGTTGTTTGTGATGGTGCTAAAGCAAGTTGTGCAGCTAAAATTGCATCTGGTGTAGAAAGTGGATTATTAGGCATGCAGATGTATATGCATGGAAAAGAGTTCTATGGTGGTGATGGTATCGTTGGTGGATGCGTAGAAGATACAATCAAAAACGTTGGTCAACTCGCACATGATGGTATGGCAGAAACAGATAAAGAAATCATTAAGATTATGTTGGAGAATTGTTGATAGGAGAAGTTATGTTTGGGTTTATATTAATTGGTTTAGAAATAGCTTTGATGATTATTGGAATCATTACTTGTTACAAAATCTGTAAAGCATGTGATATTTACATCAAAGAACATGCAAAATAATCATTCGTTATCAAAGAATACAATGCCACAACAGAAGTTGTGGTTTTCTTCTGTTAATTTTAAAATTCCATGATATTTATCAACTGTATTCTTTATGGATTTCAATCCAAATCCATGTCCTTCTTCATATTTCTTTTCTTTAATATTTTCTTCTTTATTGATTGAATTAGATATTTTTAAAACTAGATTTTTATTTTTGTTGTAAAGATCAATTGATACATATTTTTGATGACCGCTACAGTGTTCTATACAATTATCTAATAAATTAATCAGTAACAGTGAAAAGTCTTCTTCATTAATTTTGATTTCTTCTGTTATATTTACATAGCACTTATATTCAATTCCATTATCTATAAGTTCTTTTAACTTTTGATTTAAGATACTATCAATTAATACATTTCCTGAAGAAATTGGAATAAACACTTTATTAATTTCTTTCTCAATTTCATTTACTTTAATCATAGATACTGCGTGTTTTAGATCATGTTTTAGTGATGATAGTTCCTCTCTAGAATTCTTTGTATCATCGTGGATTAACATGTAAAACATGAAGGAAACAAATAACAATATAGATACAACAATCATTATCCAATCAATCGTAGATAACTTATTACCAAATGTTATATTTACCGCAACCATCAATAAAATATCTATTGAAATTAAAAAACCTGTAACTAACCAATCTTTTGATTTATGATATAGATTTTTCTTATATTTGTTAATTATATATAAGCTTAATATTTCTAATACGATTGAACCACTCATCCATAATATGTCATCATTATCAAACACTCTCGGAATATCAATTACCCAATATTCATTTATAGAAATAACATATATCACAAAAAGAATAGAAGAACTAATCATGATATGTGGAAGAATAGTATCCCTAATTTTCTTTTGTATTGTTTCATGACTTGAGAAAAGTTCAATTATGAAAATTACGCAATATAAAATTAAAAACAAATAACTCGCATTTATCGAATATTCTTTAAAGAATGCAAAAAACATAATATATAAA
>CAVKTV010000045.1:0-12590 GCA_963659075.1 Lachnospiraceae bacterium
GATGCTAGTACAGAGATTCGAAAGGTACTTGATGAAAAGAGAGATTCAGAAAGATTTTTGAGATTAATAGCGCCTGAATATTTAGGTGTTTATATCGTAAATCGAAAAACAGGATTGTTTAGAGATATTATTGGTTCGGATTATTTTAGAAAAATTGTTAAAGATAAGAATTGTTCTTATTTAGAAGCGATGAAAGTATATAAAAATCAATTTGTGAAAGAAAATTGTTATTCAACAATTGATTTTGTATTAGATCTAGATCACGTTTATAAGATATTAGAATCCGGTAAAGATATTAATGTTTCCTATACGAAAAAAGATGGGACATCAATAAAACTACAGATTAGAACATATTCAGATAATGAAGATGAAAAAGATCTATCTGTTTGGATCTATACAAATGAACATGTAAGAAATAAAAAGAAAGAAACAGAAAGGCAAAAACAATTATCTGATGCCTTACATCTTGCGAAAAAGACCAGTGATCAACTAGAAGAAGCAATTCATCAAGCAAAAACAGAAAAACGTACATTAGAAAAACTATGCATGGATTTTGTTTCGATGTATGCAGTAGAAGCGAATACAGGAAAGTTTGAAATTCTAAAATTAGAGCCAACAACAAATGCACGTAATCTCGTAGATAATGAAACATATCAAAGCTTTGATGATTATTTAAAAGATTATTGTGATAAATATGTCATTGAAGAAGATAAGAAATCTTGTGAAGAATGGTTTTCTTGTGGAAACTTAAAAGAACAATTATCACAACAAGATCGAATTTTATTTTACTTTCAAAGTATTCCAAATAAAGGTGGAAAGAAGTTCTTTGAAGCACAAGCAGTGAAGTCTTATGTTGATGATAAAGAATTTAATGTATTTATTAGTTTGAGATACATTGATGATTTAATTTTGGAAGAAAAACAGAAACAAAAGATCTTACAAGATGCATTGGATGAAGCAAATCTAAAGAATGAAATCATTTCTGCGATTGGTAAAACATATCAATATATTTCTAGAATTGATTTGGAAAAGAATTATTATGAAGAACTAACAGGACTCAGTGAATTTCATCAAGGAAGTAATAAAAAGGGTAATCCAAGTGAAAACGCAAGATTCATGTGCGAAAAAAGAGTTTCTGAAGAATACCAGGAAGGTTTTATGAAATTTACTGATATGTCTACGCTCGCGGAACGCCTTCAAGATAAAGAAATGATTGATTATGAATATCAAGTGAATGATGGTGATTGGCATATCATGTGGCTTATTGTAAAAAAAAGAGATTCTTTTGGGAACGTAACGCATGTCTTGTGCACGATACGAAGTATCAGTAAGAGTAAAAGAGAAGAACAAAAGTTAATGTTATTGGCAGATGAAGCTAGGCAAGATGCCGCAATGAAAACGAGATTCTTGTCGAATATGTCACATGATATTCGTACACCAATGAATGGAATTATTGGAATGATTGATAAGGCAAATCATTATCCAAATGATTTAGAAGTACAAAAAGAGTGCCGTAAGAAAATTATGGAGCAATCTCAATCACTTGTTTTAATGGTGAATGATATTTTAGAAATTAATAAATTAGAAACGGATAAAAATAGCAATCTTCATATATCATTTGATATTACAGAAGTATTGAGAATGGCGAATGAAGAGGCACAAAGAAAAGCACAGAAAAAACATATCAATTATGTTGTGAATTGGGACAAAGGAAGTTATAGTCATCGTTATTTAATTGGAAATCCATACTACTGTAGGAGAATCCTGCAAATACTAGCGGATAACGCAATCAAGTTTTCTAATGAAGGTAGTGAAATCTGCGTATGGATGAATGAAGAAGTAGTTGATGATACGCATAGTTATTTCACTTTTGTTTGTCAAGATCATGGAATTGGAATGAGTGAAGATTTTATTGATCATGCCTTTGAAACATTCACACAAGAAAAGGAAACAACTCGTACGAACTATGAAGGTAGTGGACTTGGTCTTGCGATTGCGAAAAAGATGGCGGAAAGAATGAATGGAGAAATCAAGCTGGAAAGTAAAAAGGGTGAAGGAACTAAAGCGATATTCCGCATATTACTTACACTAGATGAAAAAGGTGAGGAAATATCTGAAGAAATTGACACAGATTTTTCATTGGATGGTATTCGTGCTTTAATCGTAGAAGATAATATGATGAATGTGGAAATCATTAAATTTATCTTAGAAGAAAAAAACATTTTAGTAGAATGTGCTGAAGATGGTATGAAAGCAGTATCGATGTTTGAAACCTCTTCAGAAGGTTATTATGATGTAATTTTAATGGATATCTTAATGCCAGTTATGAATGGCTTGGATGCGACAAGGAAGATCAGAACAATGGATAGAAGAGATTCTAAAACAGTACCAATCATTGCGATGTCAGCGAATGCATTTGCGGATGATATCATGAAAAGTTATGTTGCGGGTGTAGACTTTTATCTTGCTAAACCAATTGTTCCTGAGAAAGTTATCTCTACAATCAAAAAATATTTGGCAAAGAAAAAAGCTAGTCAATCATGACTAGCTTTTGAAGTGGAGCTAAGGGGAATCGAACCCCTGACCCCCTGCTTGCAAAGCAGGTGCTCTCCCAGCTGAGCTATAACCCCAGGATACATTTTTGAGAATAAATGGTGGGCCTGAATGGACTTGAACCAACGACCTCACCCTTATCAGGGGTGCGCTCTAACCACCTGAGCTACAGGCCCATACTCTCAACAAGTGCTTAAATATAATATCAATACACCATCCACGTGTCAAGCATTAATTTGAAAGAAATTTATTTAGGCTGAACTGAAATCTTAATATTTATCTTTTTAGTGAAGTTGTGAAGTTTATATATCCATGTTAAAGTTAATCTGTTTTTAAGAAGAGGTTATATATGCAAGGATTTGTTACATGGTGGGCAGCACATGTTGCCTTACCACATTGGTTAAGTGTTTTTTTTGTTTCAATGATTCCACTTGTTGAAGAAAGAGGTGGACTTGTATTAGCGAAACTATTAGATATGCCTATTTGGTCTGGAGTATTTTGGTGTGTAATAGGTAATATCGTTCCAATTCCATTTATCTTATTATTAATTAAAAAGATATTACATTGGATGAGTGATCATCATATGAGTAAGATTACAGATTGGGTAATGGAAAAAGCTACAAAGAATAAACCAAAGATAGAAAAATATGGATTTTGGGGTTTGACATTATTTGTTGGAATTCCTTTACCTGGAACTGGTGCTTGGACTGGTGCACTTGTTGCGAGTGTATTTGATATGGATTTGAAAAAAGCATCTATTTCTATTCTTTTAGGTGTTTTCTTGGCTGCAGTGATTATGACATTTGTTTCTTATGGCATGATAGGAGCTGTGATTTCTTGATGAACTATAGTGCTTTGATTTGTGCTGCAGGTAGTGGTACAAGAATGCATCTTGGATACAATAAAGTCTACACAAAACTTGAAAGTGGTTTAACGATTTTAGATACAACGATTTCCGTATTTGAAGAAGATACAGATTGTACACAAATCGTTGTTGTGACAGATTTAGAAACATTTCAAGAAAATCATAAGATAAAGAGTAATAAAATTGTAGTTGTTGAAGGTGGTGCGACAAGACAGGAATCTGTTTATCATGGGTTATTAGCTGTGAATAATGAATATGTCATGATTCATGATGGTGCGCGCCCTTATTTAACATCTCAAAATCTACAAGATATGAAAGTAACTTTAGAGAATGAAGATGCATGCTTACTCATGGTTCCATGTAAAGATACAATCAAAAGAATAATCAATGGATATGTTGAAACAACTTATGATAGAAGCACTTTGATGAACGCTCAAACACCACAAGCTTTTAAAACAACTTTGATCATAGATTGTACAAAACAAGCAATCCAAGATAACTTTGTTGGAACAGATGATGCATCATTAGTAGAAAAATATAGTGATGTGAAAGTGAAAGCTGTTGAAGGTAGTTATTCAAACATTAAAATCACAACAATAGAAGATTTGAAATAAGTTGGAGGAATTCCAACTTTTTTTGTGAATAGTATATTGAGGGATTTATGAAGTGTAAAAGATGTTTGAATGAAGATGAAAGTTGGTTTTATAAAGGGAGTAAAGGTTGGTATTGTAGGAAATGTATTTCTTTTGGGAGAGTATTGATAGAAGAAGACATCCGAAGTGCTAGTTTATCGATTGCGGAGGATTGTGGAGAATATACATTAAAGTATCCTCTAACAAATGATCAGAAAATCATCGCAGCGAAATTAATGCATCATATTCCAACAAGTGATGTTTTAGTACAAGCTGTTTGTGGAGCTGGGAAAACAGAAATTGTCATTCCTACGATATCAGAATATTTACTAAATCATAAAAAAGTTTGTTTTGCGATATCAAGAAGACAAGTTGTTTTAGAAGTGGCAGAAAGGCTACAGGGATACTTCAAAAACATGAAAGTAATAGCGGTATGTGGTGGACATACAGAGGTGTTAGATGGTGATTTAATTGTATGTACATGTCATCAATTGTATCGGTATTATCAAGCGTTTGACTTGTTGATTTTGGATGAAGTAGACGCATATCCTTATAAAAATAATGATCTTTTAGGTAATATTTCAAGGACTTCTTGTATAGGAAATATCATTTATTTAACAGCTACTCCAGATGAAAAATTGAAGAAAAGATGTGAAGAAGGAACACTTGTTTGTTTGAAGTTAAATCGTCGACCACATGGAAAACCAATCCCTGTTCCTCATAAAAAGATTGCCCCAATATGGATCAACTTTATCTTTTTATATCATTGGATCAAAACACATGAAATACATCCAAGAATTGTATTCTTTCCTACGATTCGAATGACAAAATTGTTTGGAAGAATATTTGGTTTATTTATGAAGTGTTATGTTTGTACAAGTCAAGCAGAAAATCGAGATGAAGTGATTGAACAATTTCGAACAGAAAAGAATGGAATCATGTTTTCTACGACGGTATTAGAAAGAGGAGTTACATTTCCTCATACTGATGTATGTGTTTTTCAAGCGAATCATCCTGTATTTGATGAAGCGAGTTTGATTCAAATGGCAGGAAGAGCTGGAAGGGATTTTAATGATCCGACGGGTGATGTTTTATTTTTGAGTGATGAGAAAAGTGATTTGGTTGATCAGTGTATCTTTTCCATCGAGGAGGCAAATTTATCATGCGATGTTTGATGTGTGGGAAAGAACTAGGAGAAAGTTCCTTTCGAGATGTTGTAATAGGAGAAGATCCTTTATGTAGTACATGTAGAAAGCAATGGGAAAAGAAACATATTTCGTTTGTGTTAGATGGTGTAAATGGAGAAGCAGATTATGTTTATAATGATGCTTTTTCATCAGCGTTGATTCAATTGAAAGAATGTGGGGATGAAGCGCTGAAAGATATATTTTTATTTGGAGTGAAAAAGAAGATCAAAAGAAAGTATAGAGGATATACATTGTGTTGTATGCCAAGCTCTTTGGAAAAGAGGAATAGTAGAGGTTTTTCTCATCTACAAGAAATGTTTTCTTGTTTGGGTATGGAAATATTAGAACCATTTATCAAAAATACAAATGTTTCCCAAAAAGAAAATCCGGGTTATTTAAGGAAGAATATGAGTCATGAGATTCAATTGAAAAGTGGTGTTGAATTGCCTAAGAAACTATTATTGGTGGATGATACGATTACAAGTGGCGCAACCCTAAAAGGTGCGATTGCGTGTCTATCAAAAGAACAACATAAAATCAAAATTTATTGTGTCAGTGCGAATCGTTCATGGGTGAAGTAGAGACATTGCTATTTTGAAATCTTGACGATATAATTATTGAGGTTTTTTACGCAAAAAATGGAGGCTATATATGGCAAATTTCATTTCTAGATTATTTGATGAAGATGCACGAAAGATTAGACAAATTGAAAAGAAAGTTCAACCTGTTTTAGATATTGAAGAAGAATATAAAAACAAGTCTGATGATGAATTAAAGGCAATGACACCAAAGCTAAAGGAAAGACTCGCAAATGGTGAAACATTGGATGATATTTATACAGAAGCTTTCGCAACAGCACGTGAAGCTGCACGTAGAGTAATTGGAGAATTCCCATATCCAGTACAGTTAATGGGTGCTACTGTTATGCAAGGTGGCGATATTGCGGAAATGAAGACTGGTGAAGGTAAAACTTTAACTTCTGTTATGGCAGTATATTTAAATGCGTTAGAAGGAAAAGGTGTTCATGTCGTAACAGTTAACGAATATCTTTCTCAACGTGACGCGGAATGGATGGGACAAATCTATCGTTTCTTAGGATTAAGTGTTGGTGTTAACTTAAGACAATTGACAAAGTTCCAAAAGAAACAAGCTTATGCATGTGATATTACATATACAACAAACTCTGAATTAGGTTTTGACTATTTAAGAGATAACATGGTTACAAATGTAAATGATCGTGTTTTAAGAGGTTTGAATTTTGCGTTAGTCGATGAAGTAGACTCAATTTTAATTGATGAATCTAGAACACCATTGATTATTTCTGGTGGTCAAAAACAAACAGCGAATCTTTATTTACAAGCTGATCGTTTCGCTAAGAAGCTTACTAAAGATGAAGATTATGAAATTGACGCAAGAAGTAAGAGCGTTACTTTAACAGAAGAAGGTGTTTCTAAAGCTGAAAGAATGTTTAAGGTAGAAAATCTGTATGATATTTCTCATACACAACTTCTTCACCATATTAATCAAGCAATGAAGGCGAACTACATCATGATCAGAGATATTGATTATGTAGTTGATGAAACAGAAGATGAAATCGTTATTGTTGATCCTAATACTGGTCGTTTGATGAAGGGTAGACAATGGTCTGATGGCCTTCACCAAGCTGTTGAAGCGAAAGAAGGCATTTCTATTAAACAAGAAACAACAACTTTGGCTACAATTACTTACCAGAACTTCTTCCGTTTATACAACAAACTAGCTGGTATGACAGGTACTGCGAAAACAGAAGAAGAGGAATTCTTAGAAATCTATAACATGTATGTTGTAGAAATTCCTACAAATAGACCAGTTGCGCGTATCGATTATCCAGATGCTGTATATGGAACAAAGAAGGCAAAGTTCAAAGCACTTGTAGAAGAAGTTATGGAACGTCACGCTACAGGACAACCTATCTTAGTTGGTACAATTGCGGTAGAAACTTCTGAATTGATTTCAAAATATTTGAAAGAAAGAAAGATTCCACACAATGTCTTAAATGCGAAGAATCATGCACGTGAAGCTGAAATCATTTCTCATGCGGGTGAAATTGGAGCAGTAACGATTGCGACAAATATGGCTGGTCGTGGTACGGATATCAAATTAGGTGAAGGCGTTCGTGAACTTGGTGGTTTATGCGTTTTAGGTTCTGAAAGACATGAATCTAGACGTATCGATAACCAGTTAAGAGGCCGTGCAGGTAGACAAGGTGACCCTGGTATGAGTAGATTCTTTGTATCTGTTCAAGATGATCTGATGGTTCGATTTGGATCTGAAAGGATGGAAGGAATCTTCGCTTCATTAGGTGATGAAGCAGTTGAATCTAAGGCAATCACAAAGGCTATTTCTTCAGCACAAAGAAGAGTTGAAGGCGTGAACTATGATGCTCGTAAACAATTATTACAATATGATGATGTTATGAGACAACAAAGAGAAACAATGTATGAACAAAGAAACTTCATTTTAGAAAATGATGATGTTCATACAGTTGTTCAACAAATGTTCCAAAGAGTTATTTCTGACATGGTTTCTTCTTATACAAACTTTGAATCTAGAAGCCAAGATGTTGATACAGAAGGCTTAATCAAGGGATTGAATGATATTGGCTTTAAGAATCTTGTTACTGACAATGATCTAGCTGGTAAGAATCGTGAAGATATTTCTGGTTATGTATATGAAAAAGCTTGGGAATACTATGAAAAGAAAGTTGAACCAGTACAAGATAAGATCAGAAATGTTGAAAAGGAAGTTTCTTTGAGAACAATTGATAGAGCTTGGTCAAATCATATCGATACAATGGATAAACTTAGAAATGGTATTGGTTTAAGAGGATATGCACAATCCAATCCTTTACAGGCTTATGTACAAGAAGGTTACCAATTATTTGAGGATATGATGGCTACAATTTCTCAAGAAATCGTGACTTTCTGTATGAATGTGCGTGTCATTCCCGCAAGTGAAGCAAACAAGGAGGCGTAATGGAACTATATGAGATGAAGCAGTCTGTTTCAAAGAACCAAGAAAAATTGAAGTCTATGGGTGCTTCACTCGATCTTGATTCTAAACGCAAACAGATTGAAGAAAATAATTTAAAGATGCAAGAAGCTGATTTTTGGAATGATCAAAAAGCAGCACAAAAATTAATCAAAAATAACAACCAAATCAAACAGCTAGTTGATAGTTATGATGAACTTGTTGGAATTCTTTCTGATTTGAATGATTCTGTGAATGAATTGAGTACAACATTTGATGAAGATATGAATGAACTTGTACAAGAAGAATTCACTGAGGCAATGAAGAAGTTTGAAGAATTTGAAATTCAAGTGTTATTATCAGGGCCATATGATAACCATAACGCAATTCTTGAAATTCATCCTGGTGCTGGTGGAACAGAAGCTATGGACTGGGCTGGAATGTTATATCGTATGTATATGCGTTATTGTGAAAGAAAAGGGTATAAGATCACTTTATTAGATTATCAAGAAGGTGAAGAAGCTGGATTGAAATCTTGTTCTGTTCAGATTGAAGGACCTATGGCATATGGTTACTTAAAAGCAGAAAATGGCGTTCATAGACTTGTTCGTATTTCTCCTTTTGATTCTAACGCAAGAAGACATACATCTTTTGCCTCTGTAGAAATCGTTCCTGAATTTGACGATGATATGGAAATTGAAATCGATGATAAAGATTTGGATGTCATTACAATGCGTTCTTCAGGTGCAGGTGGACAGCATATCAATAAAACAGACTCTGCAGTTCGTATGACACATAAACCAACAGGTATTACAGTATTCTGTCAAACACAACGTTCTCAATTGCAAAATAGAGAAGCTTGTTTAAACCAATTGAAGAGTAAGTTATTACAACTAAAGATTCGTGAACAAGAAGAAAGAATGGCTTCTATCAAAGGTGAAGTGAAAGCGAATGAATGGGGATCTCAAATTCGTTCTTATGTATTCGCACCATATACAATGGTAAAAGATCTAAGAACAGGACATGAAGTTGGTAATATCCAATCTGTTATGGATGGAGATCTAGATGGATTCGTTGATTCTTATTTGAGAAGTCAGATTACAAGTGATATCGATGAATAAGACAATTGAGATTACAATTGAAGAAACAGAAAACAGCCTTCCTTTAAAGGCTGTTTTGTCTAAAAGTGTTGGTTTAAGTAGAAGAGAAATTTCTAGATTGAAATTCTCTCATGGATTATTACGCAATGGTAAAGAATGTAGAGTTACAGAAATCGTATATACAAATGATGTAATTACTTTAACGTTTTTAGAGAAAGATCTTCCCCATGTGATTCGCATGATTGGAAAACCTGAAATCTTATATGAAGATGAAGACCTAGTCATTGTCAATAAGCCTGCAGGCATGGTATGTCATCCTACCCATGAGCATCTAGATGATGATATGGGAACGTTGTTACAGAACTATTATGGTAAAGGATTTATGATTCGCTCAATTGGTAGATTAGACAAAGATGTATCAGGAATCATGGTCTATGCCAAAAACCAAGTGGCAGCTTCTAGACTCAGTAAACAACGAACAAAAGACGCGTTACATAAAAAGTATCACGCAATCTCTGAAGGAACCTTCAAAGAAAAAGAAGGAACTTTGACGTATTCTTTAGAAAGACAAGAACGCAGTAAGCAGAGAAAAATATCTGAGAATGGAAAGTCATGTGTAACACATTATAAAGTCTTACAAGAATTCAAAAATTATACTTTATTAGAGATTTCTATTGAAACAGGAAGAACACATCAAATTCGAGCAGGTATGGCTAGTATCAATCATCCACTATGTGGAGATATTTTATATGGTGGATCAAGTAAGTGGATTGATAGACCTGCATTACATTGCGCAAGCATTGATTTGTTACAACCATTCAAACAAACACCAATTCATATTGAATTAGAAGAACCTGAAGATATGGCACAACTAATCAAAACTCACCAATGAGGTGAGTTTTAGTATTTTGTATAGATGATTTGAAATGATTTTCCTTCTAATGTATAAGAACCATTGTGTTGTATTTCTTGATGAGAAATAATATCCATTCCTTTTTCTACACCTGCATCAAAGTATAGTTGAGTAGGTTCTTGATCAATATTTAATAAGAAAATGATTTGTTCAGAATCGTTTCTTCTCATAAACGCAATTTGTTTATTTTGGATGTATAACTGTTGATAATCACCATCTGTAAAAACAGGATATTTCTTTCTAACTTCATTTAATTTTTGAATCAAATCTGTTAATTCATTCCATTCAGGTTGATTGAAACAAGGTCTTAATTCATCATCAGACCAATTTGTTCTAGTGCCTTTGACACCCCATTCACTTCCATAATAGATACAAGGAATGCCTGGTATAGCGTATAAAAGTGCATAGATGAGTGGTAAATCAGATGCATCTGTTAGTTCTGATGCAATACGATTTACATCATGATTATCAACAAAGCTTAATAGATGCTTTCCTGTATATAAGCACCATGGATCTTTTCCAAATTGACGATTTAAAGAATATCCGATTTCAAATAGATTTAAACTATTGAAAGAAGAATACAATCCTTTTCTACACTCATAATTCGTTACAGAATCTAACAAACCATCATTCATGATTTGGTTATAGTCTCCACCAATCATTTCTCCTAAAAAGAAGAATTCGGGTTTGTAAGAACGTACATGATTACACAATTCATGCATGAAGTTACAATCTACCATATATGCTACGTCTAATCGTAATCCATCAATATGAAATTCATTGATCCAAGTATCAACACATTGTATTAAATAGTTTCTGACTTCAGGATGATTCATATTTAACTTAACAAGTTCTTGATGACCTTCCCAACCTTCATACCAGAAACCATCTTGTTGATTTGTATCATCAAAATTAATATGAAACCAATCTTTATATGGAGAATTCCATTTGTTTTGAATGACATCTTGGAAATAAGGAAATCCTCTACCAACATGATTAAAGACACCATCTAAGATAATAGAGATATGATTTTGATGTAACGCATCACAGACTTTTTTAAAGTCTTCATTTGTTCCTAAACGACAATCAATTTGAGTATAATCTCTTGTATCATATCCATGTTTATCACTTTCAAAGATTGGATTGAATAAAATAGATGTAATTCCTAATTTTGTGAAATGTGGTATCCAATCAATGATTTTTAGAATACGATGTTCTAATATTCCATCATTTTCTTTCGGTGCACCACAAAATCCAATTGGATAGATTTGATAGATTGTTTGATTGAAATCCATTATATTTCTCCTTTTAAATAACGATGGATCATTTCAGCAGTAATACTAGCGTCATCTAATGGATCAACATAAGAATCTGCTCTTGTGACCCATTCCGCAATTTTTAATTCCTCATCATCTAATGAAATCGTTTGATTTCCATGCGCATAGGCAATAAATGTAAAAATCAAAGAAGATGACCAAGCCCAAGGCTGATCTTTGTAGAATGTAAGATCTGTAATTGTAAGACCTGTTTCTTCTTTTGTTTCACGAATTGCGGCTTCTTCAGCAGTTTCTCCAATTTCGATAAATCCCGCAACTAACGCATATTTAGAATATGCAGCGTGTGCGTATTTTGTAACTAATAATTCATCTTTATCATTTTTAATCGCAACGATTACAACAGGATTAATTCTAGGGAATACTAGATTTCCACAATTTGGACACCGCATCGCTCTTTCTTTTGTATCATCTTCCATTCTAGAAGAACATCTTCCACAAAAGACATTATTTCGATACCAGTCATAAAGATGCCAACCTGTAATGGCCGCAAACGCATCTACTTTAGGTTCATATTTTCTTAAAGATTGAATATCTAAAGAGATAGGATGTAAATACATGAGATCTCCTAGATAATAATTTGTATGATCGATTTGAAAAAGATATCGTAATGTTATTTCTTGTGAAACATCTTCATAATGATAAAAAGAACGATCCTCTTTCAATAAAATATTTCTTCCATCATAAGAAAGAATCACATCATTCTTTTTTGGAGAAACAGGATTGTAATGATTTTTGAATTGATGTGGAATAATTGTTTGATACATAGTAAGTATATGACCCTCAACAATATAATTATACAGAAAAAAATTTTGTAAAAATAGACTATTCTTTAAAAAATAATCGATTATATTATAAGTACAAACAAAGAAGGGCTCTAAAAGAAAAGGAGGAGTTCATATGAAGGAGATTCTACTCGAATATTAATTATGTTCTTCTAATTATGATGCAGAAATAATTGGGAGAACAAATAAAGTACCATTGATTTTCACAAAAA
>CAVKTV010000046.1:0-7412 GCA_963659075.1 Lachnospiraceae bacterium
TTACAAATGGTGATAGTATCGCTCAAAGAAAGAAAATAGAACATGCAGGCATCATGAAGTATTTTGATGAAAAGCATATTTTTGTTTCTGGAGATTATTCATATAAAAAACCAGATACAAGAATCTTTGAACATGCAATGAAACAATTGAATGTGAAACCAGAAGAAAGTGTCTATGTTGGAGATATTTTTTCAAACGATGTGATTGGTGCGTATCGAGCACATATGAATCCAATATGGATATGGACACATGGTGATAGAAAATGTCACGCTGATATCACAAGAATCAAAAAAATAAGTGATTTATTACAGATTTTATAAAAAATCATAGGAATACTTATAAGTTAAAAAAAACACAAACATTTTTTATGATATGATTATTAGGCGAAAGTTTGGAGGTCATATATGGATTTAGAAGCGATGAAGAATCATGCAAAGAATATCCGCATCAACATTATTAAAGAAGTTTCAAACGCACAATCTGGTCATCCAGGTGGATCTTTAGGAGCAGCAGATATTCTAACAGTTCTTTATTTTGATGTCATGGATTTCACAAAAGAAAATGCACACTCGTTAGAAAGAGATAGATTTGTATTATCCAAAGGACATGCATCACCACTTCTGTACGCAGTATTAGCAGAAAAAGGAATTATTCAAGAAGAAGAATTATTAACATTTCGTAAATTGAATTCAAGATTACAAGGACATCCAGACTTAAATGAGTTGGATGGCATTGACATGTCTACGGGCTCTTTAGGACAAGGAACAAGTGCTTCTGTAGGTATGGCTTTGGCGAACCGATTAGATAAAAATGATCATCGTATCTATGCACTTGTTGGCGATGGCGAAGCTGAAGAAGGTCAAGTTTGGGAAGCTGCTATGGCTGCAGGGCATTATAAATTAGATAATCTATGTTGGATCATCGATAATAATGGATTACAAATCGATGGTAAATGTGAAGATGTCATTGGACCAGCTCCATTTGATACAAAGTTTGCGGCATTTGGTTGGAATGTCATCACTGTAGATGGACATGATTATGAGGCTTTACATGATGCTTTTGAATCCGCTAAAAATTATAAAGGAAAACCAACTTGTATTATCGCTAATACAATTAAAGGAAAAGGTGTTTCTTTTATGGAAAATCAAGCTGGTTGGCATGGAAAAGCACCAAACGCAGAATTAACTGAAATTGCATTAAAAGATCTGGAGGGTAAATAAGATGGCTAAAGCAACACGTGAAGCATATGGCGAAGAGATTTCAAAGCTCATTCAAGAAAATCCTAAAATCGTTGTTTTAGATGCAGATTTAGCTGGATCAACAAATAGTGCGAAAGCTGGAGAAGTTTGCCCTGAAAGATTCTTTGATATGGGTATTGCGGAAGCAAATATGATTGGTGTTTCTGCAGGCCTAGCTGCAAGTGGATATATTCCTTTTGCTTCTTCCTTTGCGATGTTTTGTACAGGTAGAGTTTGGGAACAAATTCGTAATAGCGTAGCTTATCCTCATTTAAATGTAAAAATCGTAGGTTCTCATTCTGGTATTACAGTAGGAGAAGATGGCGTAACACATCAAGCAATTGAAGATATCGCAATCATGCGTGATATTACAGGATTAGAAGTATATGCACCATGTGATCAATGGGAAACAAAGGCTGTCATTGATTATGTAGCTTCTACAACAAATCCTTGTTATGTAAGATTGGGTAGAAGTAAAGTAGAAGATGTATTTGATGAAAATAAAAAGTTTGATGTTACAAAAGTAAATGTCATTCATGAAGGTTCCTCTAAAATCGTTGTATTCGCAACAGGATTAATGGTTCAATCTTCATTGGGCGCCTTAGAAATCTTAAAAGATAAAGGCATCGATCCAACAATTGTAGATGTTTGCGCAATCAAGCCAACTGATGAAGAAGGCATCGCTAAATTATTAGAAGAGAATGATGAAGTCTTTACAGTTGAAGAACATTCTGTCATTGGTGGATTAGGCTCAATGGTTTGTGAAGTTGCTGCAGATCGTTGCCCAAGAAGAATTCATCGCTTAGGTATGAGAGGTTTTGCACAGAGTGCGGATTGGAAGACGCTTCTTAAAGAATATAAATTAGACGCTGAAGGTGTCGCAGAACAAATTGAAAATAGTCTAAAAAAATGAAGTCAAAATTGACTTCATTTTTGAATGTAATTTTATTTACATTCATTTAAAAAAATGATAACCTAATCTATCGGTTAAAATTTTGAGGAGGTAAAAATATCGTGATAAAAGAATTGGTAAAAAGTATACGAGAATATAAAAAAGATACGCTATTAACACCTGTTTTTGTCATTGGTGAAGTATTGATGGAAGCTTTGATTCCTTATGTAATTGCTTTACTTGTTAATGAAATACGAGCAGGTGCAGGCGTAAGTGTTATTCTGAGCTATGGTTGGAAGTTGATTTGTTTTTCTATCATCGCTTTGATTTGTGGATACTTTGCGGGGATTTCATGTTCTAAGGCAAGTTGCGGATTCGCAAAGAACTTAAGACATGATGCATTCTACAATATTCAAAAGTTCTCTTTTACAAATATTGATCATTTTTCAAATGCTTCATTAGTAACAAGATTAACAACAGATATTCAAAACGTTCAAATGGCATTTATGATGATTATTCGTACTGCTGTAAGAGCACCATTGAATTTGATTTTCTCATTCTTTATGGCCTATTACATGGGTGGAAGTATGGCACTTGTGTTCTTGGTTGTTATTCCATTCTTAGGAATTGCGTTATTTGCGATTGCGAAGATTACAATGCCAATTTTCCGTGAAGGGTTCCCTAAATATGATGCTTTAAATGAATCTGTAGAAGAAAACGTAAAAGGAATTCGTGTTGTAAAATCTTATGTACGTGAAGAATATGAAAATACAAAATTCCAAAACGCTTCTGAAGATATTCGTAAGCTATTTACAAAAGCAGAAAGAATCTTAGCTTTAAATAACCCGGTTATGCAGTTATGTGTGTATGGTGTTATGTTATTTGTATTATCTGTTGGTTCAGAACATATTATTAATCAACAAACATTAGATATTGGACAATTTTCTACTTTATTAACATATTCATTCCAAATCTTAGTTTCTTTGATGATGCTTTCTATGATCTTTGTCATGATTACATTCTCTGAAGAAAGTGCAGAAAGAATTGCGGAAGTATTAAAAGAAAAAAGTACAATCATTTCAAAAGAAAACGCAATTGAAACAATTCCTAATGGATCGATCGATTTTGAAAATGTAAGCTTTAAATATTCAGAAGATGCAGATTCTCCGGTATTAGAAAATATTGATTTGCATATTAAGAGTGGTGAAACAATTGGTATCATTGGTGGGACTGGTTCATCTAAGTCTTCTCTCGTACAATTGATTCCTAGATTGTATGATGTAAGTTCAGGTGAAGTTCGCGTTGGTGGTGAAAATGTTAAAGATTATGATCTAGTAGCTTTAAGAGATTCTGTAGCGATGGTACTTCAAAAGAATGTACTTTTCTCTGGGACGATTGCTGATAATATTCGTTGGGGTGATAAAGATGCCTCAATGGAAGAAGTAAAACATGTATGTCATTTAGCTTGTGCAGATGAATTTATTGATCAATTTCCAAAGGGTTATGACACTTGGATTGAACAAGGTGGTACAAACGTATCTGGTGGTCAGAAACAAAGACTATGTATCGCTAGAGCACTTTTAAAGAAACCTAAGATTTTAATCATGGATGACTCTACAAGTGCAGTTGATACAAAAACAGATGCTTTGATTCGTAAGGCAATGAAAGAATATATTCCAGAAACTACAAAGATCATCATCGCACAACGTACTTCTTCTGTAGAAGATGCAGATAGAATCATTGTTATGGATGGCGGCCATATCGATCAAATTGGTACTTCTGAAGAATTATTACGAACAAATAAAATCTATCGGGAAGTTTATTTATCACAAAATAAAAAAGGTACTGAAACAATTGAAGAAAAGGAGGTTATCGCATGAAGAATAAAACAGAAAATCAATTAAAAACTTTAAAACGTTTATTGAAAATGATGCTATCATTCTTCCCTAAAATGCTACCTCTCATTCTTGTGTTTATTATTTTGAATGCGATTCTAGGTGCTTTACCTTCTATCTTCCAACAAAACGTTGTTGCGGTATTAGAAAACTCATGGAATAACAATATTTCATGGGCTGATACAAAACCTCAAGTTATGCACTTCGTATTTATCTTAGGTGGATTGTATGCATTAGCACTCATTATTTCATTTACTTATAACCAATTGATGGCATTCTTTACACAAGGTTTCTTAAAGAAAGTCAGAGATGAAATGTTTGAACACATGGAATCATTACCAATTCGTTACTTTGATACACATCAACATGGAGATATCATGTCTCACTATACAAATGATGTTGATGCGATGAGACAAATGATTTCACAATCATTCCCTCAATTATTGATTTCATTAATTACTGTTGTAACAATTCTATGTATTATGATGTATTACAGTATTTATATGGGACTTGTTATTGTATTAGGTGCAGTTGTCACAATTACAATTACGAGAGTGATTGGTGGAAAGAGTGCAAAGTTCTTCATGGCACAACAGAAGACTGTTGGTAAAACAGAAGGTGTTGTTGAAGAAATGATCAATGGACAAAAAGTGGTAAAAGTATTTAATCATGAAGAGTTAACTGAAGAAGAATTTGATAAAGTAAACAATGAACTTTATGAAGCTTCTTATGCAGCAAATAAATATTCCAATACATTGATGCCAATCTTAAACAACATTAACTATATTGTTTATGTAATGGTAGCAGTTATGGGTGGTGTATTTATGGAACTCCATGTAAATAACTTATCATTATCAGGTTTACCATTCTCTATTGCGGTCATCGTACCATTCTTAGGAATGTGTAGACAATTCTCTGGTGCGATTCAACAAATTTCACCACAGATCAACTCTACGATCATGGGATTAGCTGGTGCCGCAAGAATCTTTGCGTTATTAGATGAAGAACCAGAAACAGATGAAGGATATGTAGAACTTGTTTACGCTAGTGAAGTCAATGGCGAAGTTGTAGAAAGTCCAACACCTACAGGTAAATGGGCTTGGAAACATCCTCATCAAGCAGATGGAACAATTACTTATGTTCCATTAAAAGGTGACATACAATTTGATGATGTTGATTTTGCGTATAATCCAGATAAAGTTGTATTACACAATGTAACGTTATATGGAAAACCAGGTCAAAAGATTGCCTTTGTAGGTGCTACTGGTGCAGGTAAAACAACAATTACAAATTTGATTAATCGCTTCTATGATATCGCAGATGGAAAAATCAGATATGATGGAATCAATATTAACAAGATCAAAAAATCATCCTTAAGAAAATCATTAGGAATCATTCTTCAAGATACTGTTTTATTTACAGGAACAGTTATGGAAAATATCCGATATGGTAAATTAGACGCAACGGATGAAGAATGTATTGCGGCTGCCAAACTTGCAGGAGCTGATTCGTTCATTAAACATTTACCAGATGGATATAACACAATGTTGAATGGTGATGGTTCTTCATTATCACAAGGTCAATGTCAGTTGTTAGCAATCGCTAGAGCTGCTGTTGCGGATCCTCCAGTTATGATTATGGATGAAGCTACATCTTCTATTGATACACGTACAGAACAAATCGTACAAGAAGGTATGGACGCATTAATGAATGGTAGAACAGTATTTGTTATCGCACATAGATTATCTACTGTTAAGAACTCTAATGTCATTATTGTATTAGACCATGGTCATATCATTGAACGTGGAACACATGAAGAATTATTAGAAAAGAAAGGTCAATACTATCAGTTATACACTGGAGCATTTGAACTTGAATAAGAATAGAATGGCTTATCAACTATGGTAAGTCATTTTTATTTAGTTACCAAAAATAGTTGCCTTGATAAACAAAGTATAGAAGCTAGAATGTAGTTAACAAAGTAAGAGGGATAATTCTATGAATATCGCAAGGTATAAGAATGGAGATATGAATATCTAAATCGAAACAAATTAAATCATATGAAGGGAGATAAGAAAATGAAAAAGTTATTTGTTTTAATTCCAATCGTAGGAATTGTAGCTCTTGTTGGTATTTCATCTAGAAATACAACTTTAATTGAAAAGAATAATACAGTAGATGCATCAAAATCAAAATATACTACACCAGTATCTAAAACAATTGATCCTACAACAGTAGTCGATACTATACAAGATTACGATATGTCAACACCAGAAGGAAGAGTGGAATACATGTTCCATGGCATTGGTGATGATGAAAAAGTAATCTTAACAAAGGGTGGTGGAATGATTTATGGTCAAATGATTACACTTGATCCTGAAACAGGCGAAAAGACTGTAAAGAGAGATTCTGCAACGGATCCTGATGCAATCGTTGCATCTGAAGCTAAGAAAATTATGTTAGAAAGAGAAATAGAAATAGCAAATAAGGAGTGATGAAAAAATGAAGAAAATAATTAGTGCAGTAAGTGCTTTGGTGATAATTTCAAATATCTCAACATTATCTGTTTCTGCGGCAGAATACCATGAACCAATTCAGAACGATGATACATCAATCATAGATGCATTCTTTGATTCATTATCCGATGATGATAAAGTATTACCAATGCCAGATGGTGGATATTTATACGGTGGAATTATTGAAACGAATATAGATGATGAATCAGAAGTGTATGCGGTATATGATAGTGAATTGGATCCATCCGCAATTACAGTTAAGGAAGCTAAGAAACTAATTGAAGAGGATTCAAAGATTCCAAATAAAACACCTAGGCAAGCTACGCCACCAAATGTAGGCAGTCTCTACTTTGTGAAAGCTAATGAAAAGTATATATCAGATCAATTTTCAGGAAAAGGATGGCGTTTTAGTAATTATATGTTTAAACCATATGATGGAACTGGAAATTATTTGAAATGGACAAGCTATGTGGATAGTGGAAGAGTTGGTAGTTATGATAACGCAGTCTCTACATACAATGGAACAACACAAGGCACATCTGTAGGTGCTAATCAAACGATATGGTTTAATGGAAATAATGCTGGTCAAATTTATTACACATATAATCCTGCACAAGGAACTAGATATTTAGTAGAAAATCCAGTTTAAGAAACATGAAAGGAACTTGATATACTTTCAAAGTTCCTTTTTGTGTTTTGTTTAGAAGTGTGAAATAATTAGTTTTAATAATAAAAGGGAATAATCATGATTGGGAATGAAGAAAAAACATATCGTAAAATAATAGGCTCTTATATCCGCTATATTCGAAAAGATGAAAGTATGACATTGTCATTTGTTGGGGATGTATTAGAAATTAATAAAGGATATTTA
>CAVKTV010000046.1:7422-12469 GCA_963659075.1 Lachnospiraceae bacterium
TAAAATTGAAAATGGTGAAACAAATATAACACCAGAAAAATTATTACAGTTAACAGAAATTGTTGATATTAAATTCGTGAATGATATTTCGTTATTAGATAAGTCAAAGCGTTTCTTACTCGAATTATTTGAAGCACATATTTCCATGAATCAAACAAAAATTAAAATTATGTTAGATTCCTATTTTCTGAATTTTTCTATGTACAAAGATTCTCCTGCTTTTTTTCATTATTTGTTAATAGAACTTTATGATAAGTTAGAAATAAAAAAAGATTTAAAAAAATCAATAGAGTTGATTGAATTGTTGGATGAATATTCTAAAGATGTTTTTGATTCAAAAGAACAACTTTTCTTTTGTCTTCTGAAAGCTTTTTATTATCAATATATTTATCAATATAAAACGAGCTTGAAGTTTTTATCGAAAGCCGAAAAAATCTATGCAGGCATTAATAACTTAAATTATTTAGGTGTAATTTATCATAGAATGGCAGTTATGTATTTTTATTTGAATGATGGATTTTTCTCTTATATTTACGGGGAAAGAGCGAGAATGATATTTCGAGATACTTTGTATTTTAAACGTGTACAACATTTAAATGTATGTATCGCAAGTAGCTTAGTCCTTCTGAAAAAGTATCAAGAAGCTGAAGAAATCTATCAGAAACTATTAGAGAATTTAGAAAAAGAAGAGAAAGAACTGAAAATACTGATACTAAATAGTTTAGTGTGGAAGTCGATAAGAGCACGTGAATTCGAAAATGCTTTGGAGTATATAGAACAATCAATAGAAATCGGTAATGTATCTTATATGTTAAAAGCATATACTCCTACAGCGTATTATTATTTAGATAGAAAAGAAGAAGCATTAGCGGAAATTAATGGAATTTTAAAAGATCAAACATTAGATCGCTATTTAAAACTTCTATTTGATTTATTTAAAGCAGATATACAAAAAGATAATCAAAAATTTGAAAAAACAGCAAAAAAAGTTAGAAAATCAATTGAAAAAGACGAGAATTTTAGATTCTATGACATCTATGTAGATTTAATATTGAATCACTATAAAAGAATTGATGATAAAGACAAAGTAATAGAGGTTCAAGATTTCATTATTCATCATTATGAAAAATGAAAAAGAGCTTATCTGTATATAAGCTCTTAATAGAATAGTTTTTTTCTTTCCTTTGCGGCTGATACTAAATCATAGTCAATCAACCAATTAATATCTAATCCCTCTACAACAGATAAAGCTTTATTTAAATCTACGTCTGTTTTAAACAGTTCAGGATTATGGACATCTAGTCCAATAATGACTGGACATTTTTTTTCTGCGAAAGTTTCAAAGAAGATTCTAGTAGGGTATGCATAACGCATTCCACTAGGATATTTTGTCATTCCATTATGTACGCCACTGCCAGTGTTTAATTCAAGTGGCATGTTGTATTGTAATGAAATATCTGCGATTCTTTCCGCAATCTTTTTAACACTTTCATCCATATATGGATAGGAATATAAACATACATCTGGATGTGCAATATAATCACATAAGCCATGCTTGCATGCATATTCTAAACGATCTACATACATAGATAGTTGTTGTGGTGTATCAAAACCATAGGAACTCATTAAATCTAAATCTAAGTTATGTTGTCCTAAAATACAATAATCTAATTCTTTTCTGTATTTTGATAATGTTTCCCATTCAGAACGATAACATTCTACTTCCATACCAACATAAAGATTGATTTGATTTTTATATTTTTCTTTTAAAGAACGAATAGAAGAGATGTATTCTTCTACTTGTTCAATATTCATTCTTTCTGTAGGGAAAGGTGTTTTATATGCTGCATGATCAGAGAATCCTAACGTTTTAAAACCTCCTTCAATAGCTGCTATAACGTAGTCTTCATCTTCACCAATTGCGTGACCGCATCTTTTTGTATGTGTATGCCAATTTGTTTTAATCATGATTACAATTGTAACAGTTTTTTTGAATTTGTATTGACGAAATGATTATTCAGGAATACTATAGTTTCAGAAGAACACTTGAACAGTTGTTCAAATGTTGTGGAGGAATGATATGAAAACTTTTAATTATAAAGTTGAAGGTATTGATTGTAAGCATTGCGCAAAAGAACTAGAAGAAGAAATAGGTAAGTTAGAAGGTGTATCCCATTGTATTTTAGAGTTTGGACATCCTTCTCATTTATCTTATGAATATGAAGGTGAAGATCCTGAAGGCACAGAAAAGAAAATGATTCAAATCATTAAAGATGATCAAGAAAATCCTGTAATCACTCCAGAAGAACATCATGAACATGAAGGATGTTGTTGTGGTCATGAGCATCATCACCATCATCATGAAGAAACATGTGAATGTGGACATGAACATCATCATGAACATGAAGATGAGTGTTGTTGTGGTCACGAACATCACCATCATCACCATGAGCACAATCATGAAGAAGGGTGCTGTTGTGGACATGATCATAGTCATCATGAACACCATCATACAAAACATGAAGTGTTTAATGTGGATGGAATTGATTGTGCGAATTGTGCTAAGGAATTAGAAGAAGAGATTGGTAAATTAGAAGGTGTAACGAATTGTACTTTAGAGTTTGGAATTCATTCTCATCTACAATATGATGTTGAAGGTGATAAGGCAGATGCGGTAGAACAATCTATGGTTAAAATCATTGAAGATGATCAAGACAATCCAATTATCACTAGAGTAGTAGATAAGAATATTACACATGTAGAGTATGTGGTTGATGGAATTGATTGTGCGAATTGCGCTAAAGAATTAGAAGAAGAAATCGGTAAATTAGATGGTGTTTCAAATTGTACATTAGAATTTGGGATTCATTCTCATTTGAAATATGATGTTGTATCTTCTAAGAATCATTCTATTGAACAACAAATGATTAAGATCATAGAAGATGATCAAGAAAACCCAGTCATCAAAAAAGTATCTGATGAGAAAGAAAAGACTTATAAATTCAATATTAAAAATATAGATTGTGCAGATTGTGCTAATGAACTAGCGGAAGAAACAGAAAAGATCAATGGTGTAGTTAGCTGTGATGCAGATTTTATGAATCAATTATTGATTGTCAAATGTAATCCAAAAGATAAGAGTCGTATTTCATCTGAAATGAAAGAGATGATTTCTAAAGCAGAACCAGATGTTGAATTTTCTGAATATGTAAAAGAGAAAAAGAAAGTTCAAGATGAAGATACAAATGACAAGGTAATGCTAACGAGAATGATTATTGGTGCAGTATTATTTGTTTGTTCATTTATGCTAGAAGGGATTCCACAAATCGTTATTTCTTTGATTGCTTATTTGATTCTTGGATATGATGTTTTAATGAAAGCTGTTAGAGGAATGGGAAGAGGTCAATTATTTGATGAACATTTCTTAATGGCTATCGCTACATTGGCTGCAATTTACCAACAAGAGTGGGAAGAAGCTGCTGGTGTAATGCTGTTCTATCAAATTGGAGAATATTTCCAAGATCTTGCAGTTAGAAGAAGTAGAAAATCCATTGGTGAACTTATGGATATTAGACCAGAGTATGCCATGGTAAAACGTAATGGCGAATATGAAAAAGTAGATCCTGATGAAGTATCTATTGATGAAATTATACGTGTAAAACCAGGTGAAAGAATTCCTTTAGATGGTATCGTTATCAGTGGCGCATCTTCTTTAGACACTGCCAGCTTAACTGGTGAAAGTAAACTAAGAGATGTTGATGTAGATGATGAAGTTATATCTGGATCAGTGAATGAAACAGGTGTATTAGAAATTCGTGTCACAAAAGAATATGGTGAATCAACAGTTGCAAAGATCTTGGATCTAGTAGAAAACAATGATTCTCATAAAGCAGAACATGAAAAATTCATTACAAAATTTTCTAAATATTACACACCAATCGTTGTGTTCCTAGCAATTGCAGTCGCAATCTTCGTTGGTATCTTTATGGGTGATTTCAATGAAGGTATTCGTAGAGCTTGTACATTCCTTGTAATTTCTTGCCCATGTGCACTTGTTATCTCAATTCCGCTATCTTTCTTTGCGGGTATAGGTGGTCTTTCTTCAAGAGGTGTTCTTGTTAAGGGAGCGAATATCATTGATGATCTTGCGAAAGTAAAACAAGTTGTTATGGATAAAACTGGTACATTAACATCTGGCGAATTTGCGGTAGAAGAAATTCTAGATTGTGCTAACAAAGATACTTTGATTTATGATGCGGCTTGTGCAGAACATTTTTCAAATCATCCAATCGCACAAGGTATTAAAGCAGCATGTAACCAACAAGTAGAAGATTCTGATATTACAGATGTACAAGAAATTGCTGGTAGAGGATTATCTGTAAAACTAAATGGTGTTGAAATCTTAGCGGGTAACTATAAGTTAATGCAAGATAAAGGAATTGTTTGTGAACAACAATCTTCTACAGGTACGCTTGTTTATGTGGCTAAGAATGGTAAATATGAAGGTTGCTTAGTTTTAAGGGATCAATTGAAAAAAGATTCTGTTGAAGCTATTGTGACATTACAAAAAGAAGGTAAGAAATGTATTATTGTTTCTGGTGATAATCAAGAAATCACACAAGCAATTGGTCAACAATTACATGTAGATCAAGCTATTGGTGGATGTATGCCAGAAGATAAAGTTAATGCGGTCAAGAATTTTATGAAAGAAGGAAAGACAGCATTTGTTGGAGATGGTGTTAATGACGCTCCAGTTATTACACTCGCAGATGTAGGTATTGCGATGGGTGCGTTAGGAAGTGATGCCGCAATCGAAGCTGCAGATGTCGTATTGATGGATGATTCTCCAAGTAAGATTTCTTTAGCGATTTCCGCAAGCAAAAGAATTCTATTTATCGCAAATGAAAATATCTATGGTGCAATTACAATCAAAGTATTAACACTGATATTTGGTGCGTTAGGTATTGCGAATATGTGGTGGGCAATCTTTGCAGATACAGGTGTTGCGATGCTATGTGTATTGAATTCATTAAGACTATTAAGGATT
>CAVKTV010000047.1:0-12391 GCA_963659075.1 Lachnospiraceae bacterium
CAATACATCTTCGTAATGAGAACGATTGAAGATTGCAATTTCTCCTTTTGCGGGTAATTTTTGTGTAATTCTCCAAAGATAATCATGTGCTAGTTCAGTTGAAGAAGGAGACTTGAAGGCCGCTTCATAAACACCATGTGGTGATAAACATTGTAATACATGTGCAATTGTTCCATCTTTTCCGGCAGCGTCCATTGCTTGAAATACAATGATCAGACCTTCTTTCTTTTCGGCATAAAGCTTTTGTTGGAGATCATCTAGTTTTGCCTCATTTTTAATGATTTCTTTTTCTGCATCTTTTTTTGTTTTACAGAGCTTTGTTTCATTTGTAGATACTTTGTTGATGTAAAACTTTTCTTTTCCATTATATAAATAGTGTTTAAACATATATAAGTCCTCACTTACAAATTATATTAACATAGATTATAATGATGATGTAGTAGCTTTTCATTAATCGATTCATTAAACTAATAATAACGGATGGAGGACAATTTTATGAAACAACATCGTATTGCGGTAAGTTGCGGAGAAGGATTTGCGTCTGGTTATTTGGCAGGTCATCTAAATATCTTTGCGGCACAAGAGGGAATTTCAGATAAGGTTCTATTCACTAGAATTCCTTATCCTGACTTATATGCCCATCAAGATGAATTTGATATGGCAATGATTCTTCCACATATTGAATGGAAAGTAAAAGAAGATAAAAAAGAATATAAGATACCTTTGTATATCATTCCATTTAAAGTTGCGATCAAACCTCGTGCTGCTGACTTTGTGCAGGATTGTGCTGATATCATGGCTTTAGCACGTGAAAGAGGACATGGTGGCTTGATTTATTTCCCTGGTGAAGAAAGAACACAAAGCGTTACACGTTTATGTTCTCATGCGCAATGGGTAGCTGAACATATGCCACCATTGGAAAAATAAGAATTTATTCAAATTGTGACAAAAACTTTTTTGATGCAACATTTAAATATTCTTTATCACGATAATAAAAATTTAGATCTCTGATAGCTAAAGGATCATCTAAGACAAAATATAATACTTCAGGATGTTCAGAATCTAATTCTTGTGGAATGATATTTACTGTTCCATCACGAATAATGGAATATCCATATCCATTCTTTGTCATGAAGTATTCTGTTATCATTTGATCAACATACATTTCATAACTTGCTTCAGTATGATAATGTTGAAAAATAGAAAGACTTCTTGAATATAGATCACTATCTGGTCTTAATGAAATATAAGGAAGATTCTCAAATTCTTTGAGATTGATTCCTTTTCTTTTTGTATTTCGATGTTCATTATGAATGATTTGTTGTGCTGTAAAAGCTATTTTTTTATGTTTTTTACAGATTTCCCAATTAGATGGTACAGCTAAAATCAAATGCTCATGGTGAACAAATGTACATTGCATATTTTCAAAGCCCTTATGATTCGTTGTTAGAACTAGATCTAAATTTCCATTTTTAAGATTTTCTAATAACGCATCATTGTTTGTATGTTCATACATATTGATTTTGATATTTTGATATTGATCTTTGAACGCTCTTGTAAGATTTGGAATTGTCCAACAACAATAATAAGTCATAGAGCCAATAGAAAATGAACCAGTTTGTAAATCATTGTGTTCTTTAAAATGATTGTTGATTTCTTCTTCAATATGAGAAATCTTTTTCATTTGAGAAAGATAATATTTACATGCGTTTGTTGGTTTGATTGGTGTTGTGGAACGATCAAATAATTGTACTTCTAACTCTTTTTCGATATTATTGATTGCCATACTTAAAGCTGGTTGAGAAATATATAATGCCTTTGCGGCTTTGGAAAAACTACCATATTGATATACTGCTTCTACATATTTACTTTGTGTACTCATACGCCCTCCTATAAACAAAAGCTTATATACTTAATAAATATAATATATTTGTACTTATGATAATACAAGCATAAACTCTTACTATCAGTTGAAAGAAACTGAAGAAAATCTATGGTAAGGGGGAAAATATCATGAAAGATTTTGGTAAAGTATCAAGAAGTTTATTAGCTTCACTTATGTTAACAACAGTATTAACAGGATGTTCATCATCCTCAAGTGCATCAAATTCAACAAGTGCATCTGGAGAAGTTATCAATGTTGCGGTTGGCAATAGTATGGCACCATTTGGTTATTTGGACGCAGATGGAAATTTGATTGGATATGATGTAGATGTATTGAAGGCAGTTGATGAATATCTAGATGACTATACGTTTAATCTTTCTGCGATGGATTTCTCTACATGTGTTGTATCAATTGACTCTGGTGCGGCTGACATGGTTTCACACCAATTGGTAAAGAGTGAAGAAAGAAAAGAAAAATATTTATTCCCAGATCAATATTATTGCTTATCACCAATGAGATTGGTTGTGAAAAAGGGAAGTGATATTAAATCATTGGAAGATATGGCAGGAAAATCATTGTATATGAATCCAGCATCTTATGAATATGGATTATTAACATCTTATAATGAATCACATCCTGGTAAAGAAATTGTTATCAATGCGGTAAGTGATATGACAACTGCAGATTGTTATAAAGCAGTAGCGAATGGAACAGTTGATGCAGAATTAACATATCAATCTACATATGAATCAATTGTTGATGAAATTGGTTTAGCTGATCAATTAGAAACAACAGAAGTTGTTCTTGTGGAAGATACATATCAAATGATTTCTAAAGAAAAGCCAGAACTGGCAGAAAGAGTTTCAGAAGCATTAACAAGTTTAAAAGAAGATGGTACTTTAGGTGAAATCTCTAAGAAATGGTTTGGTTCTGATTATTTTGAAGAATATGCAGATATGATTTCAACAGAAGTAGAGTGAGGTGTCTTATATGACATATCACTTTGAAAATATACCGTCTTTGATTTTGAGTATATTAAGTGCCTTTCCAATTACATTAGAAATATTATTGATATCGTTATTCATATCGTTGGTACTTGGTTTATTGGTGGCATGTTGCTCATTAAGTAAGAATAAAGTATTAAACAAAATAGCATCTGGTTGGATTTCTTTGATGAGAGGAATTCCAACACTCGTTATGATGTTTCTATTATTCTTAGGATTACCACAATTTCTAACAAATATTGGTATTTCCATATCAACAACAAATAAATTACCTTATATTATTGCGACATTGTCTTTAACAGCTTCAAGTAATATGGCAGAAATGATGCGTGCTTCTTATTTAGCTGTTGATAAAGGACAAAGTGAAGCAGCATATTCTATTGGTATGGATGGTTTTACCACATTAAGAAGAATTGTATTTCCACAAGCATTTGGTATCGCAATACCAATGTTTGGAAACAACATTGTGAATTTGTTTAAAGAAACATCTTTGGGTTTTACGATTGGCGTTGTGGATCTTCTTGGAAAAGCACGTGCAATCTCAAATGCTTCTTTTGGAGCAAATAAATTAGAAGTCTATATTGCGTCTGGTCTAATCTTTTGGGGCGTGTGTGTTGTTTTAGAACAAGCTTCTAAATTATTAGAAAAGATGTATACAAAAGGCAGAAAGAAAGCAACAAGTTAGGAGGTTATTATGGATTTTGAATTTATGAAAGATGCATTTCCTCAAATTGTTGCGGCAGTTCCTGTAACGTTATTAATGGCATTTGCCTCTGCAATCTTAGGATGGTTATTAGGCTTATTGGTTGGACTTGTAAGAAGAAATCATGTACCTGTATTATCACAAATCTTTGGTGTAATCGTTTCATTTATGAGAAGTGTACCAATGGTTATCTTGTTATATATTTCTTACTATGTAATGCCTGATTTGATTAATCAATATGGTTCAAACATTGGACTAACAATAGATGTAAGTGCGATACCTGCAGTTGTATATGCGATATTAGCTTTACTTTTAAATCAAGCTGCTTATTCATCAGAAGTGTTTCGAAGTGCAGTATCGGCAGTGGATGAAGGACAAAGAGAAGCTGCATTATCTGTTGGTATGACAGAATTTCAGTGCTATCGAAGAATTGTATTTCCACAAGCACTCGCAATCGCATTACCTAACTTAAGTGGATTGTTTGTCATGTTATTAAAGGATACATCTCTTGCATATTATGTTGGAGTTTATGAAATAACAGCTACAGCGAATTTGTTGTCTATGCCTAAATTAAATTTTATTGAAGCGTATATTATGACAACAATTATTTATGAAGTATTAAGTATTGTATTTAATAAGTTATTTGCTTTGGAAGAAAATCATTTAAAGAAGTTCCGTGGAAAATTAGTAGCGTAAAGAGGTTTAGTTATGGAATATATGGTGGAATTAAAAGATATTGAAAAATCCTTTGGTGATAATCATGTTTTGAAAGGTGTTTCAACAGGAATCAAAAAAGGTGAAGTAGTCGTTATTTTAGGACCAAGTGGATCTGGTAAGACAACTTTATTAAGAACAATCAACTTTTTGGACGCTGCTGATAATGGAAGTATTTCTGTTGGTGGATTTACAGTAGATGCTAAGAAACATACAAAAGCACAAGTTTTAGAATTACGTAGAAAAACTGCAATGGTTTTTCAGAACTATAATCTTTTCGCAAATAAAACAGTATTAGAAAATGTGATGGAAGGATTAGTAACTGTAAAGAAGTTCAAAAAATCTGAAGCTGAAACAATGAGCAGAGAGATGATTGATAAAGTTGGCTTACAAGGAAAGTATGATTCCTATCCTGCACAAATGTCTGGTGGTCAACAACAAAGAGCAGGAATCGCCCGTGCTTTGATTTTAGATCCTGATGTAATTTTATTTGATGAACCAACTTCGGCTTTGGATCCAGAACTTGTTGGAGAAGTTTTAAATACCATTAAAGCAGTTGCGGAAACTGGAATTACGATGATTGTTGTAACGCATGAAATTGCTTTCGCTAAAGAAGTAGCGGATCGCGTTATATTCATGGAAGGTGGCGTTATCGTAGAAGAAGGAAAACCGGAAGAGATGTTGAGACATCCAAAATGTCCACAAACACAAAGATTCTTAGCGAGAATTACAGAAAGTGGTGAAAGCCATGAATGAAATCGTTGCGACGTTATTGATCTTTGTTGGAATTACGATTTTTACATCAGGTTTTTCAAGAGGAAAGAACGCAACAGGAGCAGTAATACGTAATCTAGTCTGCTTGGGATGTGGAATCCTAGGATATTGGTTTTTAGGATATGGATTTACATATTCAAGTGGTATTGGATTGATTGGGTATTTTGATTTCTTATCTAAAGGTACATATGGTGATTTTTCCTTATTGTGCTCAGGTGCTCTTTTGTGTGGAAGTGTAGCTGCAATTTATGCGAGCAGTATGCATGAAAGATGTAGAATCGCTCCACTTGTTATATTTTCTTGTATTTCTTCTATTTTGATTTATCCAATTGTTTGCCATTGGACAATCAATGGGTTTTTAGGAAAAATGGGATTTTCATCAAATATTTTGATTGTTACGTTCTTTTACGCAAGTATATTGGGACTAACAGGATCTTATATTTTAGGAGAAAGAAAAGATAAATATACAGAAGATGGATTGGTTCGTGCAATTGTTGCGGAAAATCCTGTGTTTGGATCGATTGGTGGTTTACTCATCATTGTAGGAATTGCGATGCTATTTGAAAGTGAAACTTTTATTTTAAATAGTTTTCTATCTCTTTCTAGTGCAGTGTTATTATGTACATTTATTTCTGTGGAAAGATATCAATCTATTGATTTGTCTTTGATATTAAATGCAGCGATTGCGGGTTGTGTTGCGGGTACTTGTGCACAATCGAATATTGTTGCACTTGTTGTAGGACTTGTGGTTGGTGAATTGATTATTCCTAGTGTTGAACTTTGTGAGAAAAAATGGAAAATCGATGATGCAACAGGACTTGCGATAACATTTTTTGTTGGAGGAATTGTTGGATTATTGTTTTCTTCTAAAGATGTTATTGTACAGATCGTAGGTGTATGTTGTATTTTAGGGTTCTCGTTCTTGGTTTCATTGATTCTTTGGAAAGAACTCAAACGCTTTGTTGGACTAAGAGTTACTGAAAGAGAAGAATCTGAAGGTATTGATACATACGCTAGAGGAATTAATCACGCTTATTTGAAATATATGCCAGCAATCAAGGATGGGACATTACAACAAGCAGAATATATTCGTAAACCAGATGTATTACCAGATGAGGATATAGTATTGAATTCTTCAAGTGCTACAACACCATCTCATATCACGAAGGTAGAAATCATCACAAGAAGATCTGCATTCGATCGTTTGAAGAAAGCATTAGATCAAATTGGAGTATCAGGAATGACAGTGACTGATGTTATGGGATGTGGATTACAAAAAGGTGCTGCGGAATATTATCGTGGTATTCCATTAGAGAGTGTTTTGTTAGAAAAGATTCGAATTGAAATCGTGATTAGTAAAGTTCCAGTAGAACTTGTAGTAAATACTGCTAGAAAAGCATTGTATACAGGACATATTGGAGATGGAAAGATCTTTATATATGATGTAAGAGATGCGGTGAAGGTTAGAACTGGTGAAACAGGATATAATGCCTTACAAGCAGTTGAAGATGTGGAAGATGTTGGTTAAAGAAGAAATGTGATCATTTCTTCTTTTATAAATAAAAACTTATAAGTGATATAAGAATAATATATTGGAAGTTATATTGGTACAGAGATAGAATCGAACTATTCAATAGGGGATATATTATGAAAGTTGTTGTATTTCAAGGTAGACCAAGTGTAGATTACATTACACGTGATGAATTGGTTCAAGAGTGGGAGAAAACATTTAAAGAATTTGGTATAAAAGATTATATGATTAAAAATTCTTTTGATGAGAATCGAGCGGATGTGTTGATTGATGATGCAGATGCTGTGATTGGAACGATGGTGAACGATCAAATCTATTCACAAGAATTTTTTGAAAATCATACAAATTTAAAATATGTCGCAACAATGGCACATGGCTTTGGGAAAATTGATCCTAAGACAATCGAAAATGGTGTAACGTATACAAATACTGTTTATGGAAATATGACAATTGCGGAATATGCAATGGCATTATTAATGGAAGTGTTACATCATATTCAAAAAGAAAATGATTTTTATCGACATGAATTAGACTTAGGAATTGCTGGATTTACAACATGTACTAGACAAATGGAATTGTATGGTAAAACAGTTGGAATTATTGGACTTGGAGCGATTGGATTCTGTTTTGCGAAGATGGTTTCAGCGTTTGGAACACATGTTATAGCGTATTCTAGACATAAAAAAGTTGGTTCTGAATATGATTTTATTGAACAAGTTTCATTAGATGAATTGTTAGAAAGAAGTGATATCATTTCAATTCATTGTCCATTAACAGATGAAACAAGACATATGATCAATCAAGAAACAATCAATAAAATGAAAGATGGTGTCATTTTAATCAACACTGCTAGAGGAGATATCATAGATGAAGATGCATTGTATGATGCACTTCAGTCTAGAAAAATATACGGTGCAGGATTGGATGTTGTTTCAGGAGAACCTAGAAGTACAAAGTCAAAAATATTTCATTGTAGAAATGCTGTCATAACAAGACATATTGCATGGCTTCCTAAAGAAGCTAGAATAAGAGCAGTCCATATTGCGGTAGAAAATTATGTGAATTGGTTAAATGGAAAACCTACAAGTGTGATTCGATGAGGTGGAGTTATGGAAAGAGAAAAAATTTTTAGTAAAAATGTTTTAGAAAAACCAGAAACAAAAAGAGCTAGTAGAAATGCAGGCAAAATTGATTTCAGTAAGCTAAGAAGAATGGGCTATAATGAAAATCCATATGGAATGCCTGATTCTGTATTTGAAGCGATGTCACTCGCAAATCAAAAAGGATACAATTATCCGGACTTTGTTTGTGGGAAGTTAAGACAAGCATTAGCGGATTATTATGATGTAACATTTGATAGTGTTATTTGTGGTGCAGGTAGTAGTGCATTAATTACAATGGTAGGACAAGCTTTTTTGAATCCAGAAGATGAAGTTATTTTGTGTCCGACATTTGCAGCATTTAATGACATGATAGAAATCGCTAGAGCGAAAACAATTACAGTTCCTTTAACAGATGATAAAGGTTATGACTTAGATGGAATCTATAACGCAATCACTGATAAAACAAAGATGATCATTATTTGTAATCCAAATAACCCTACAGGGCAATATTTGTCTTATGATTCTATCGAAGAATTCATTCAAAAGATAGATAAAAATATCGTCGTAATCATTGATGAGGCGTATATTGAACTCGCTACGGCAGAAGATTGTAAGACAATGATTCCACTTGTAAAAAAATATCCAGATCGACCTATCGTTGTAATGCGTACTTTCTCTAAGTATTATGCTTTAGCAGGTATTCGTGTGGGTTATGTGATTTGTAATGAAGAAGTGGCACAAGGAATCAATACAATTCCAGGTAGCAGTGTATCTTGTGGTGCACAGGCTGCAGCTTTACAAGCATTGAAAGAACAAGAATATTATCAAGCAACAAAAGAAAAAATTGTTACAGGTGCACGTTATATCGAGGAAGAGCTACGTAAATTAGGATGTGATGTATGGACAACACAAACAAACTTTATTCTATTTGATCCACATATGGATTGTGAAGAAGTAAGAACTAAGTTGATTGAAAAGGGTGTTCATATTTCTACACCAATGTTAGATAGAGTATCTGTTTCAACAAAAGAAAATAATGAATATTTTATTCAATGTATGAAAGAAATTATAGAAGAGAGATAGAGACTCTCTTCTTTTTGCGGTAATATTATTGCGTTAAAAGGAGAAATGATATGACTCAATTGAATTTTGCGTGTGACTATATGCAAGGCTGTATTCCTTCTATCTTAGATCGTTTACAACAAACAAATTTGATTGCTACTCCAGGATATGGGGAAGATGTTTATTGTGCGAGTGCGAAAAAGAAAATCATGGAAGCTTGTGGATTAGAAGATGCTGAGATTCGCTTTTTAGTAGGCGGTACACAAGCAAACGCAACTGTTATTGATGCACTACTAAGAAATTATCAAGGTGTTCTAGCTACAACTACTGGACATATCGCAGTACATGAATCTGGTGCAATCGAAGCAAGGAATCATAAAGTGATTACATTAGAAGGAACAGATGGGAAAGTGAAAGCTTCTGCAGTAGAAGCTTATATGGAAAAGTTCTTTGGTGATGAAACATATCCTCATATGGTTCAACCCGGAATGATTTATATTTCTCAGCCAACTGAATTTGGTACTTTATATTCAAAAGAAGAATTAGAAGACCTTAGAAATGTATGTGATCAATATCATTTATATCTATATGCAGATGGAGCTAGACTTGCATATGCGTTGGGCTCTGAAGATAATGATGTATCTTTAAAAGATCTTTCTAGATTGTGTGATGTATTTTATATTGGTGGTACAAAATGTGGAACTTTATTTGGAGAAGCAGTTGTTATTCCTAATAAGGATTTGATTCCTTGTTTCTTTACAACAATCAAACAAAATGGAGCATTACTAGCAAAGGGAAGACTATTAGGTATTCAATTTGATGAAATGTTTACAAATGATTTATATTTGAAAGCAGGTAAACAAGCAGTTGCATTTTCTAAACAAATTACAGAAGCTTTTAGAGAAAATGGTTATGAAGTATACATGCCAACATATACAAATCAATTGTTCATTAATTTTGAAGATGAAGTTTTGGAAAAGATAAAGAAAAGAGTTGCGACAAGTTTTTGGGAAAAGACAGATGAATCACATACTTTGATTCGATTAGCTACTTCTTGGGCAACAACACAAGAAGAAGTTGATGAATTGATTGCCTATATGAAAGAATGTAAGAAGCATTAAAATAGAAAATAGAATATCCTCTGATACAATGGAAGTACGGAGGATATTTTTTATGACAAGAAAAAATTTTGGCGCAAAACATTATTGTTATCCACAAAATGTATTTATGATTGCGACGTATGATGAGAATAGAAATCCAGATGTAATGAATGCTGCATGGGGTGGAATCAGTGATTATACACAAATTATGTTATGTTTAAGTGAGTCGCATAAAACAGTAAAAAATCTTAAGAAAACGGGTGCTTTTACAGTTTCTATGGGTGATGCAAAAAATGTAATTGGATGTGATTATGCTGGAATCGTTAGTGGAAACAAAGTTGATAATAAAGTTGAAAAAGCTGGTTTCACAGTGACAAAGAGTGAATTGGTGAATGCACCAATGATTAATGAATTAGCTGTTTGCTTAGAATGTAAAGTACAAAGCTATTCAGATGAAACTGGTATTTTATTGGGCGAAATTGTAAATGTATCAGTTGATGAAAGTTGTTTGACAGATGGAAAAGTAGATATTTCAAAAGTACAACCAATTATCTTCGATGCCTTTAACAACACATATCATGTAGTTGGTGAAAAGGTTGGAAATGCTTTTTCTGATGGAAAGAAATTAATGTAATGTCAATGATATCTTTATTAAAAGAACATCCTATGATAGATGGACTAACAATTTCTACAAAGTTGTTTCCGACAAATTTGATTCAATGTTTTACATTAGGAAAACAAACAGACATATCACAAGAATCTTATCCAACAAAACATTTGTTTTATATTTTAAATGGAACTGGGGAGATATTTGTAAATCAACAAAGTATTCAGATTTCAAAAGAAGATATCATCTGTGTAGAAAAAAACCAGCTATGTGGTACAAAAACAGATGATGGTATGATGTATATAGAAATGATATTAGAAGAGGAAAATAAAATGAATGAAATGATTCAATCAGGAAAAGTATTTCAACTAGCAGAAATGTTACCTTATCAAAAAGACAGTATTGTGAATGCAGATATTGTCTCTAATGACAAAATGAAATTTGTTGTGATGGCATTTGATGAAGGAACTGGATTATCACCACACGCTGCTCCTGGAGATGCAATTGTATTTGCGTTAGAAGGTGATGCAATCATAGGTTATGAGGGGAAAGATTATGAGATTCATGCTGGAGAACAGTTTAGATTTGATAAAGGTGGTATGCATTCAGTAACAGCCAAAGGTAAATTTAAGATGGCATTATTATTAGTGCTTGAATAAGATATGAAGAAATTCATATCTTTTTTTTTGGATATTTTAAAAAAATTGTGAATAAAGTAATAGGAGGAAATAGATATGATTCCATTACAAGAATTTATTCAAGAATTACAACAACAAATTTATAAGGTATTTCCAAAAGAGGAATATGAATTAAACAGAGAAATCGTTAATAAAGTACAAGAAACATATGAAGGGATACATATACAAAGAAAAGGAGAAGATAAATCAATTTGTGTTGATCTACAAAATTGTTATCAAATGTATTTAAATAATGTACCGATTTCTAAAATTGTAGATAGTATTATCAATTCATTTCATGAAAAAGATAAATATGGAAATATGGAATGGCTAAATGAATATTCAAAAGTTAAAAATAGATTGTTTTTAAGAGTAAATCATTATGATCCAATAAATCCAAAACTCAAACAAGTTCCTTATCAATTAATGGAAGATATCATTATGACATATCATGTGTTAATTGATGAAGAAAAACATGGAACTTGTAGTTGTGCTATAACGAATAAGATGTTAGAAAACTACAACGTGTCATTAGAAACTTTCGAACAAGATGCTATTAAATCCGCAAAGAAATTATTTCCAATACTCATAGATGATTTTTGTGGTCAAAAAGATCCGTTTTTTAAAATACTAACAAATACAAAATATCATCATGGTGCAGCAACTTTATTTTATCCAGGAATTTTTCAAGAAATAGAAAAATTAGGGCAAGGAAACTTTATCATTATTCCTTCATCTATTCATGAAGTCTATATTGTGAAAGACACAATCAATTGGAAATTCAATGAAATTGATGCAATGATAAGAGATTGTAATCAAAAGCATTGTAAACCAAAAGAAATATTATCTGATCACGGATATTATTATGATCGTGAATATGGAAAACTCGAATCATTTCAAAACTATTTAAAGAGAAAAAAGCTTGAAAATATATGTTATAACATATAAAATAATGGAGAAAATAGGTGAATGATATTTATGAAAAGCTGGAGAGAAACTTTACAAAACGAATTAAAAGATGATGAATTTAAAAAAGAATGGGATGCGCTAGAACCAGAATATCAGATTATGGAATCTATATTAAAAAGCAGAAAAGAAAATCATATTTCTCAACAAAAATTATCTTCTTTGACTGGAATTACGCAATCTGATATCAGTAAAATAGAAAATGGAACATATAACCCTTCATTAAAGATGCTAAAGAGAATAGCGAATGGATTGAATTGTAAGT
>CAVKTV010000048.1:0-12206 GCA_963659075.1 Lachnospiraceae bacterium
TAAGGTGGAGAATCCTGAAAGTAAAAGTTATACATTTGATGAGATATTATGGCCTAGTGCAGATGGAGTCAATATAAATAGTGATAATAAAGTATTAATTGATTATTCCAATACATCACAAGGTTATTTTATGGCAAAAACACTAACAGATGACCATTCGCGTATTAAGATCATGGTTTTAAATGGTGATGAAAAGTATACATATGATTTGAATAAAGATGATACATATGAAGTGTTTCCCTTGAATATGTCTGATGGGACATATACAGTGAAAGTATATGAGAATATACAAGATGATGCGTATGCGTTATTATTTGATACAACATTTGATGTTACATTAGAAAATGAATTTGTTCCATATCTGTATCCAAATCAAGTTGTAGATTATAATTCAAATACATTGTGCTTACAAAAATCATTTGAACTTGTAAAAGACGATAAGACAGAATTGGATCGTGTACAACATATCTATACTTGGGTTTTGGATAATATCGTATATGATTGGGACAAAGTAGAAGAAGTACAAGGAAAATATGTATTGCCTGTATTAGACGAAACGTACCAAGAGAAAAAAGGAATTTGTTTTGATTATGCAGCACTCATGAGTGCGATGTTACGTGTACAACATATTCCTACAAAAGTTGTGACGGGCATGGTAGATGAAGGATATCATGCATGGATAGAAGTGTATATTGAAAACATGGGATGGATCAAACCACATGTGTATTTCAATAGTGGAGAATGGACGACAATGGATCCAACATATGCGGCAATGGATCAGGAATATGATGGTGATTATGAAATCATATATACATATTAGAGGACGAAGATATGAGAAAGATTAGTGAATTAGAAAAAGCACAGTTTTGTGAACAGATGGCAATGATTCTAGATGGTGGTATCTCTACAGATGATGGAATTGATGCGATTATTTCACAGGTAAATGAAACAGAGTATAAAAAAGTATTGGGAAGTATTCATGATCAAGTTGTGAATGGGGTTCCACTTTCTACAGCGATGGAAGAAACAAAATTATATGATTCTTATATGATTCATATGATTGAAGTTGGTGAACAGAGTGGATATCTTGATCGTATCTTTCATGAGCTAGCTTTGTATTATCATAGAATGGACGATACAAAAGAAAAAGTGAAGAATGCGTTAACGTATCCAAGTATATTGGTTACGATGATGTTAGTTGTTATTGTTGTAATATTAGTGAAAGTATTACCAATGTTCCGCAATGTATTAAGTAATATGGGATTAGGATTAAATGGTATTTCTTTGACGTTGTATGAAATTGGAAGAAATTTTGCGATAATTGCGTTAGCCGTATTGGTTGTCGTATTTGTTGTATGTGCGATTGTTTTCTTGAATATTAAGCTATCTGGAAAATCATTCACAAGTGTTCTACAAAAATTTCCATTCACAAGAAAATTGGCATATAAATTATCCGTTGTACAGTTTGCGTATGCATTATCATTATTATTAAATAGTGGCTACCAACAAGAAGATGCATTAATGATGTGTTCTTCTATGTGTGAAGATAAGGGCTTAAAAGAAAAGATTGATGGAATCGTAGACAGGATCAATCAAGGAGATAATTTAACTAATTGCATTTTAGATAGTAATATCTTTCATGAAGTTTATAATCGTTTATTAGTGATTGGATTAAAGAGTGGTCATTTTGAAACAACAATGTCACAAGTAGCGAAAGCATATGAAAAAGAAATAGATTATAGTATCAATGTATTATTAGATCGTATTGAACCAACATTGGTTATCTTATTAACTTTGATCGTTGGTGTTATCTTACTATCTATTATGTTACCTCTAACAGGAATTATGGCAAACTTATGAAAAAACATTATTTAACAAAACTATCTATCTTTGGTGTTTGTTTGATTGTGTTTGTTTGTATTACTGTGGGTATTATTAAAAGTGAACAAGCATATAATGATACGGCATTAAAGATGGTAGAAGAAAATATAAAGAAGGCAACAATGACTTGTTATAGCGTGGAAGGTTTTTATCCAAGTTCTATTTCTTATTTAGAAGAAAATTATGGTCTTGTTGTGGATGAGAATAAAGTGAATGTGTTTTACCAAACGATCGGAAGTAATCTATTTCCAGACATTCGTGTTACGGCAAAGGGGAATGCATCATGAAAAGGAAATCAATCATAGAAGTTATCTTCTCTTTGGTATTGTTTTTGGTATTTGTTTTAGGGAGTTTCTTCCTTGTGGTATCTGGAGCACGACAATATAAAAAGACAATTTCCTTACAAGAGGAAAGAGAACAAACACAAGTTCCGATTGCTTATATTACGACAAAGATCCACCATGCGAAAAACAAAGATAGTATTACATTAGCTGATCAAGTATTGAAAATACAAGAAGATTCTTATCAAACATGTATTTATGAAAAAGATGGTGCTTTATATGAATTGGTCATTCCAAATGGAAGTACGATGGATGTTGGTCAAGGTACAAAGTTATATGATGTAGATTCCTATTCTATTTCATATGAGGATGGATTGTATCAAATTACAATTGATGGAAAAAGTGTGGAAGTGAGTGTGAAATAATATGAGAAGAAGTAAATCATTAAACTTTCTGTTAGAACTATTATTCGTTATCATGTTATTTACATTTTGTTCCATTGTATTTATGAATCTATTTGTGAGTGCTGCTAAAATGAATCAAAGTGCAGAAATCAAATATCAAGCATCATTAGATGTTCAAACAATCGCTGAGAATATTCGAACAAATGGAACTTATGAAGAAGTTAATGAAGAATCATATTCAATACAAGTAGAAAAGAATGATGATGCGTATAAGATTATTGCAACAGATCAAGATGGCAATGTACTAGAAACAGTACAAGTGATGTATGTGGAGTAAAAATATGCGTGAAAGAAAAGAAGGAATTTCAGTTGGAATCGGTATGTCTACTTTTATGATGATTTTTACTGTGCTTTGTTTAACGATTTTTGCGACATTAACATATTTACAGGCAAAACATAACTTAGAAGAAACAAATCAAATCATTGAAGCTTCACAAGCATATTATGAGGCAGATTACACAGCTACTTCTATTTATAAAGAATTAAAAACAAATTATTTGAATACAGAATTTCTTACAGAAAATAATATAACAAAACAAGGAAATGAATATTCTTATGTTGTTCAAATAAGTGATACTAGAGAATTACAAGTGACAATCAAAGAAAATGAAGGTAAACTAAAGATAGAAAAATGGCAAGAAATTGCGAAGTCAAGCGATGATTATACGTATCAAGGATTTGTGAATTAGGTGTAGTGTATGGATGTAACAAAGATTTTAGAAGAAGCAGTTAGTCAAAGAGCGAGTGATATATTTATTGTTGCGGGAGCGAGTATTTCATTCAAAAAATCAGGTGTGATTCATCCAATTGACGATAAAAAGTTGACACCAGCAGATACCAATAATCTCATTAATCAAATCTATGAAATTTCAACAGGTATTGAACGTTCTATTGAAGTATTAAGACAAAATGGTGAAGATGATTTTTCTTTCTCATTAAGTCAAATTGGAAGATTTCGTGCAAATGTGTTTTTTCAAAGAGGATCAGTTGCGGCGGTGTTGCGTGTTGTGAGATTTCGCTTGCCAGATCCAAAAGAATATCATATTCCTTCATCTGTAATAGATTTGGCGAAATTGAATAAAGGATTAGTGATTGTCACAGGTGCTACAGGTTCGGGGAAATCTACAACATTAGCTTGTATCGTAGACCAGATCAATAAGACAAAGAACTATCATATTATTACGATTGAAGATCCAATTGAATATTTACATAAACATGATCATTCGATTGTTTCTCAACGTGAGGTTGGACATGATACACAAGATTATTTAACAGCGTTACGTGCTGCGTTAAGAGAAGCGCCAAATGTAATTCTTGTAGGGGAAATGAGAGATTTAGAGACAGTGAGTGTAGCGTTGAATGCTGCGGAAACAGGACACTTAGTATTATCTACATTACATACACTAGGTGCTTCTGAAACAATTTCTAGAATTATTGATATATTTCCACCTAACCAACAAGAACAAATTCGTGTACAATTAACAATGTCTTTAGAAGCAGTTGTATCACAACAATTGATACAAAGTAAAGACGGAAGTATGGTCCCTGCTTTTGAAATTATGAAAACAAATCCTGCGATACGTACACAAATCAGAGATAATAAATTACATTTGATTGATAATACAATTGCAGCGAATCGAGAAGATGGCATGATTGGAATGGATGATTCTATCTTAGAATTGTATAAAGCTGGACTGATAGAAGAAGAAGTTGCGTTACAACACGCAAATAACAGAGAACTATTAAAGAAAAAAATGTAGGAGGCACATTATGAGAAAGAGAAAATATCAATTTCGATTGTTTGGTGGCTTATATCTAACAGTAGATGGAAAAACGATAGCTTTAAGTAGCCAACTTGGGAAACAGTTATCCGCAATTTTAGCTTTTTTAATATGTAACTATAAACAATCTGTTTCAAAAGAAAAGATGATTGATAACTTTTGGCCGGATAGTGATAATCCTACAAATGCATTGAAGTTTGCGATACATCGTTTAAGAAATGCACTAAAAGATATTGAAGGATTACCGGAAACAGAATTAATTGTGACAACTTCTAATGGGTATCAGTTTAATCCAGAAATCAATGCCGAGTTGGATACAGAAATATTTGAAAAGAATGTATTAAACGCTAAAAGTGATACAGAATTAAGTTTATATCATGATTGTATTGAATTATACAAAGGTGATTTCTTAGAGGGTATTGAAGAAGAATGGGTCATAACAGATAGAGGATATTATCGTTCTATTTTGACACAGATTTGTCATACTTTAGCTGTTGAATACATGAAAGTTGATGATTTACAAGCTGCTATTGATGTGTGTGAAAAGGGATTAGACGCAGATGAGTTTGAAGAAACTTTGATTTATACATATTTAGAAGCATTGGTAAAAGATAAACGCTTTAACTATGCAAAGAAGTATTACAACGAAATTAGTAAAAAATATGAGAAGAGAGTTGGTATTCCTCTAGATTCTTATAATACATCAAAATCATTTACACAACTGATAAATAACCAAGTCATGGAAAATGCAGATACAAAGATTTCTGATGCAGTATTTTCTATGTCAGATGCATCTTCTGTTGGACCTATGGTTGTTGATCAAAAGATATTTGATGTCTTATGTGTATATGAGATAAGAAATGTAGCTCGTTATAACTACAAGGCCAAAGATTATGTTATCCAAATGGTATTGGAAACAACAAAGAGTGAACAGGCTTCTATTATGACGACTTTCATGAATGTTTTAAAGATGTCTTTTAGAAAGACAGATGTTGTAACAAAGATCGATGATCAAAAGATTGCGTTACTTGTAAAACTTGCGAATGCGTCTGATGTTGAAATTTTATATACAAGAATTCAAAGAAGACTTTCTGAACAGGTCAGTGATCACAAATATAATTTAACTTATGAAATGAAACAAGTTTGTTGAGCGAAGAAAAAACTTCGCTTTTCTTGTAGGAGGTAACTATGTGTACAGCGTTAACTTATAAAACAAAAGATCATTATTTTGGAAGAAATTTAGATTATGAATTTGGATATGGTCAAAAGATTGTAATTGTTCCAAGAAATTATGAAATACCTTTGCGTCATTTCGATAATCTAAAAGAACATTACGCAATGATAGGGACAGGTATTGTTGTGAATGGATATCCACATTACTTTGATGCGATGAATGAAAAAGGTGTTGCGATTGCAGGGTTGAATTTTGTAGGAAATGCGGAATATCACCCATGTGATGATACAAAGAAAAACGTAGCACAGTATGAATTAGTGAATTATCTTTTGTGTACTTGTAAAGATATTTGTGAAGTGAAAGAACAATTAAAAGAAATGAATATTACAGATGAAACTTTCACTGATCAAATGCCAGGTGCTTCTTTACATTGGTTGATTGCGGATGCGAATGAAAGTGTTGTAGTGGAATCTTGTAAAGATGGATTACATGTATACGAAGATACAATTGGTGTATTAACAAACAATCCACCATTTGATATGCAGATGTTTTTGTTGAATAACTATATGTCATTATCCAATAAACAACCAAAAAATACATTCTCAAAAGAACTCAATTTAAATTTGTATTCTAGAGGCATGGGTGGACTTGGCTTGCCGGGTGATCTAAGTAGTTCTTCTCGTTTTGTACGTTGTGCGTTTACCAAATTCAATAGTTTAAAACCAACAAGTGAAGAAGAAAGTGTATCTCAATTCTTCCATATCATTCATAGTGTTGAACAACAAAAAGGTTGTTGTGAAGTAAAAGAAGGAATGTTTGAATATACGATCTATTCTTCTTGTATGAATACAAATCAAGGTATCTATTATTACACAACATATGATGGTAATATCATTCACGCTGTGAATATGAATCATTGTGATTTAGATTCATCTGAAATCTTTACATATGAAATGAAAGAAAACAGTAACATTGATTATCAAAACTAAATTACGGGAACATCATAAATATATTCGTTTTCTTTACTAATGGCGAACCAAAGTTTTGTTCCATCACTGTTTTCATCAGGGATATCTTCTTCTAATTTGACAACAAGATATCCTTTCTTTTCTAGTATTTGTTTATTGCGCATGCGATCGGGTTCATCTTTCATAGAATAAATATAAGGCTCTTTTGGTGTATCTTCTCCATAACATGCAATATCTGGATCTAATGAAAATGCACTGTAGTAGATTGTACTTTCTACACTTGTTCGAAGAACCATTTCTTTTGTGATCTCTAACATATTCGTAAAGATGTGTTGGTTGCGATATCTTTTCGTTACATACGCATTCTTAAAGAAACAAGTTTCTCCATAAAATATTTGGTCTTGATTACTTTCGCAAAATGGATAAGGAGCATCAGGAAACATCATTTGACAAAGCGTATAGTACTGTAAATATAACCAATCAGAATCCGTTGTGATGGCATCATATACATTTCTGTGATGCATGATATCATCCATTGTTCCATGAAAAAAGGAATTATCCGCAATGATATTCTCTTGATCAAATACTAATGTAATCCCTTGTTCTAAAAGAACTTCATCTTGTGTATAGATAATCGGGAATACAAAGACCAAATAAAAATATCCATCAATTTCTTCTACAGAACATTCTTCTGGGAAATTTTGATATCGAAAAAGAAACTCTTCATAAGAACGAGGCATCCATTTTTCTAAAAGATCATATGCTTTCTTGAAATATTTTTTACATAAATCATCCATGGAATTATCATATCTATTGATGTATTTTGACGCAAGAGTATACTAGAAAAAAGTGAGGAAATCTTATGAAACCATTGATAGGAATATTAGCACATCCACCCTATACATTTGAAAAAAATCCATTTAATCAAATTAGTTGTAATTATACAGATTCAATTTATCAAGCAGGTGGTATTCCAATCATCATTCCACAAATTGATGATGAAGATCTATTACAGGAATATGCATATAAAATAGATGGATTATTAATTCCTGGTGGAATTGATGTAAATCCAATGATGTATCATGAAAATCCATTACCACATTTAGGTACTACAAGTATCCAATATGATAAATGGGAATGTCATATGATAGGAGTGTGTAAGGAAAAACAAATACCAATACTAGGTATTTGTAGAGGAATACAATTATTGAATGTATTTCATGGTGGAACTTTATGGCAAGATCTTTCTTATAGGACTGAAAAGACATTTTTACACAATCAAACAGAAGATAGAGGATATGCTTCTCATTCTGTTGATTTAGTAGAAGGAAGTTATCTAGAATGTATATTTGGAAAGAAATTAGATGTGAATTCCTTTCATCATCAAGCAGTGAAAGATGTAGCGAAAAACTTTGTTGTGAGTGCACAAGCAGAAGATGGTGTAATAGAAGGAATTGAAGATCCAACTTATCCGTATTTGGTTGGTGTACAATGGCATCCAGAAGGTTTTGTACGAACAAGTGATGTAATGATGCCATTGTTTAAAGATTTTGTTAGTCACTGTAAAAAGGATGTGCTATAATCATTGCGCTGAGGGAGTAACTTGCGCATTGCGTGATAGACCAACAATCCCGACTTGAACGTCTGGTTTATCTTAAAGAGTGAGACTCATGTATGAACGTTTTATACATGGGTTTTATCAATATTGAATTTTAGCTCATGTATATCATGGGCTTTTGTTTTAGTTGGGGAGGTTGTATGGCAAAAGTTTATTTGGAAGAGTACGAAGAAGTGCTGAAAGAATTTGGGACAAAAGTAGATGGATTATCCAGTACAGAAGCAAATGAACGTATTTTGAAAAATGGGAAAAACAAATTACAAGAAGCACAGAAAGAAACAATGTTTCAAAAATTCATTGGTTCTATGAGTGATCCAATGATTATCATGTTGTTGTTTGCGGCAGCTTTACAAGCAGCCATCAATGCATTACAAATGAAAGATGGTTTTCATCTTTCAGAGTTTGCGGATGTTATTATCATTTTAGTTGTAGTAATCATTAATACAATCATGTCTCTTGTACAGGAAGTAAAGGCAGAAGGGGCAATGGATGCATTGATGCAGATGACAGCTTCTACTTCAAAAGTAATCAGAGATGGAAAAATCGTTGTTGTGAAAAGCGAAGATATTTGTGTAGGAGATATCGTTGTATTTGAAGCAGGGGATACTGTCAGTGCAGACTGTAGAGTGATTGAATCTCATTCTTTGAAGGCAGAAGAATCTGCATTAACGGGTGAATCTGTTCCTGTGACAAAGTTGGTCAATGTTTTGATGTTACAAGGAGATAAAGAAGATATTACACTTGGTGATAGAAAAAATATGGTGTATAACGGATCAACAATTGTATATGGAAGAGGAAAAGCAGTTGTTGTTGCGATAGGAATGGATACAGAAGTTGGTAAGATTGCGGATGCGTTAAATCAAACCAGCAAAGAATTAACACCTTTACAAAGAAAGATGACAGAACTATCTAATTTTCTAACGAAACTTGTGATTGGAATCTGTGTTGTTGTATTTGTGGTAGGTGTTATAGAATCGTTACTATTCTCAAAAGATATTACATTAGGAACATTTGGTTCCATTACTCTAGATACATTTATTGCGGCAATTGCCTTAGCTGTTGCGGCAATTCCTGAAGGTTTACCAGCGGTTGTTACGGTTATTCTTTCTCTTGGCGTAAGCTCTATGGCAAAACGTCAAGCATTGATTCGTAAACTAACAGCAGTAGAAACGCTAGGCTGTACGAATATCATTTGTTCTGATAAAACGGGAACTTTAACACAAAATAAAATGACAGTTGTTGATCATTACGCAAGCGATGAGACTTTATTAGCTACTGCGATGGCTTTGTGCAGTGATGCAACGATTGAAGAAGGACAAACAGACTCTACAGGAGAACCTACAGAATGTGCGTTGGTCAACTACGCAAATACATTACATCTACCAAAATATGCTTTAGAAGAAAAATCTCCTAGAGTTTCAGAAGCACCATTTGATTCAAATCGTAAAATGATGTCTACGATTCATAAACAAGAGAATCATTATATCCAATATACAAAAGGTGCATTGGATGTATTGTTGGATCGTTGTTCAAATGTATTAGAAAATGGAACGATTATTTCTTTAACAGAAGAAAAGAAACAAGAAATACTTACAATCAATAAACAATTTGCGTCTCAAGCATTAAGAGTTTTATGTGCAGCGTATAAAGAATATGATGTTTTACCAACGTTCCAAGATCCATGTGAAATTGAAAAAGAGCTAACGTTTATTGGAATCGTAGGAATGATTGATCCATGTAGACCGGAAGTACAAGATGCCATCGTAGAATGTAAGAATGCTGGTATCAAAGTAGTCATGATTACAGGAGATCATAAAGATACTGCTGTTGCGATAGGAAAGAATCTAGGAATCATTGAAGATGAATCTCAAGCAATTGAAGGTTATAAATTAGATGCATACGATGAAGAACCAATGAAAGAAGTTGTCACAAAGTATTCTGTTTACGCACGTGTTCAACCTGAACATAAAACTAAAATTGTCAATGCTTGGAAAGCAAAAGGAATGATTACTGCGATGACAGGAGATGGTGTCAATGATGCACCTTCTATTAAGTCAGCTGACATTGGAATTGGGATGGGTATTACTGGAACAGATGTAACGAAATCTGTTGCGGATATGGTACTTGCGGATGATAATTTTGCGACGATTGTGAATGCAGTTGAAGAAGGTAGAAAAATTTATGACAATGTATGTAAAGTCATTCAGTTTCAATTATCTACGAACTTAAGTGAAGTTGTGATTATGTTCTTTGCGTCAATTTTGAATTTCACAATCTTAAGTCCGGTACATTTATTGTGGATCAATATGGTAACAGATTCATTGCCAGGTCTAGCTTTAGGTATGGAAAAAGCAGAAGGTGATGTCATGAAGAGAAAACCAAGAAGTTCTGAAGAAAGTATCTTCTCAAATGGTGCTGGAGTAGATATGGTATGGCAAGGACTATATTTGGCATTGATTGAAATATTGGCATATTTGATTGGCCATAAGTTAGAACTTGGAACATTTTCTGGAATCTTCAATGGAGAATATTGTGTGAACGCAATTGCGATGGCATTTTTAACAGTGAACTTTGCGGAAATTTGTTGTTGTATCAATATGCGCTCAAGACGTCATTCAATCTTTTCAAAAGAAATGTTTGAGAACTTTAATTGGTGGCTATTTGGAGCAACGATCATCACTGTTTCGATTACTTTAGCGGCAATCTATATTCCTGGATTGTCACAAGTATTTGGGATTGTTCCTGGTACATTTCAATTGAATGAATTATTGATTTGTGTTGGATTAGCTTTATCAACATTTCCAGTTTTTGAACTTGGTAAGTGGCTCAGAAAAAGAAAATAACAAAAAATGTCGATTCGATTGAATCGGCATTTTTTGAACTATTTTGTGATGTAATGTTGTAACAATGTAAATGTATTCATCGCACCATCGACATGACTTCTTTCGTAGTTATGAGATGCATATACACCTGGTCCAATCAAACCATGACGAATATCATAACCTGCTCTTAATGTTGTTTCTACATCACTTCCGTAATGCGGATATACATCAATGGCGTAGTCAATGTTGTATTTTTTACAGATAGAATGTAGTTCCGTAATCAAATCATAGTTGTATGGTCCACCAGAATCTTTGGCACAAATGGATACCATTCGTTCTGTACAACCAAGATCATCTCCAACACAACCCATATCAACAGATAACATATCTTCTGTGTCGCTTGGAACATTGCTGCCACCAAATCCAACTTCTTCTAAGCATGTTAAGATAATCGTTACTTTACGATTTAATGTGATCTTTTCTTCTTTGACCCATTTCGCTAATGTAATCAAAATGGCTGCGGATAGTTTGTCATCTAAAAAACGAGATTTGATATAACCACTTTCAGTCACTGTAGTCTTAGGATCCATTGCGATAATATCACCTGTTTCAATACCTAGTTTTTCTACATCTTCTTTAGAAGAAATATTTTCATCTAAAAGAATTTCCATGTTAGCTTCAAGAGTATCTACTTTTTTATCTGCGACATGCGCACTAGGTTCTTTGTTTAATACGACACCTGTATACATCTTTCCGCTTCTTGTGAAGACCATACAGTTTTCACCATCCGCAGTAGACCATTGATGTCCACCAATCGTTGTTGGCTTTAATCTACCATTCGCTTTGATACTACGAACCATAGCACCTAAAGTATCAATGTGTGCAGCTAATACAAGTGGATTTCCTTCACCACCTAGTGTGCATTCGACATTTCCTTTTCTTGTGATATGTGGTTCATATCCAAGTTCTTCTAATGTTTCTTTCACATATTGAGCGGCTTTATTTGTATAGCCGCTTGGTGAAGCAATTGCGGTTAATTGGTGCAATTGATCACAGATTTCTTTTGCGTATTGATTTATTTCCATATAATCACCTCTGCATGAAATTGTATTCTGAAAAGGAATGATTGACAACGGAATTGTTGTGAGAAATGATATTATACAACCTGACTTTAGAAGTTGAGACTTAAAAATGGTGCTAAAGCATCGGATTAGAAC
>CAVKTV010000049.1:0-12154 GCA_963659075.1 Lachnospiraceae bacterium
ACAGAGATATTAGCGAAACAACACTATGATTCTTTATGTTCTTTGATTAAAGATGATTCAATTCATATAGGTGTTTTATATTCTGGTTTAAGTAATAACGATAAAAATAAAATATTAGAAGAATGTGAAAATGGAAAGATTCAGATTTTAGTAGGTACTCATGCACTGATTCAAGAAACTGTAAAGTTCAAAAATCTTGGATATGTTGTCGCTGATGAACAACAACGATTTGGTGTGAATCAAAGAAAAGCATTACGTTTAAAAGGAAATAATACAGATTTTCTTTTAATGTCTGCAACTCCAATTCCAAGAACATTAGCTTCTACGATATTTGGTGATATGGATGTGAGTACGATAGAAACAATGCCTGAAGGAAGAAAAGATCCAATCACAAAACTGATTCAAGAAAATTCATTTCGTTCTATTCTTTCAGATGTAAATGAAATATTAGAATCTGGTCATCAATTGTATGTTATATGTGCCGCAGTAGAAGAAAATGAAGATTATAAAGCTAGAGATGTATACCAAATGCAACAAAATCTAACAAAATTATTTTCGAATTATAAAGTAGGTATGTTACATGGAAAGATGAGTTCTGATGAAAAACAAAGTGTTATGAAAGAGTTCTATGATAATCAGATTCAAGTACTTGTTTCCACGACTGTTGTAGAAGTTGGAATGAATGTAGTTAACGCTACAGGTATGATCATTTACGATGCAGATCGATTTGGTTTATCACAGCTCCATCAATTAAGAGGACGTATCCAAAGAGGAAATGAACAAGGGAAATGCTGGCTGTTAACAGATAATAAAAATCAAGATGTAATCGAACGATTACAAGTCTTAGTCAAAACAAATAATGGTTTTGAAATATCTTATGAAGATTTACGCTTGAGAGGACCTGGTGATATACTAGGTACTAGACAGTCAGGTGTTCCGGATTTGATTTTAGGAAATTTATATGAAGATACAAATATGATCCAAGTTTGTAAAGATGATGCTTTTAAAATCACGCAACAACCTGAAAATCCAGACTATATTCGTATTGTCGAAAGTGTAAAACAAAGACGCGAAGAAAATAGTGAATACGTAGATTAAGGAGGAATTGATTTTGACAATCATTGATTGGTTAAAGAATAGAGGAATTACTGTCAATCATCCAGAGATGGTTGAACAAGCATTTATGCATAGTAGTTATGCTCATGAACATAAACAATTTCATGATAATGAAAGATTAGAGTTTATGGGTGATGCAGTTTTACAATTGTGGAGCTCTCGTGCTATTTGGCCTTTAAATATTTCGGAAGGTCAAATGACACGATTACGTGCAAAACTTGTTTGTGAAAAAGCATTAGCGATCTATGGTAGAGAATTACATTTAAATGATTTTCTCTTATTAGGTGCTGGTGAAGAAAAAACTGGTGGTAGAAATAAAGATGCAATTATTGCGGATGCATTTGAAGCTTTCCTAGGTGCGCTGTTTTTAGATCAAGGTATGAAAGCAGTAGATAATATCCTAAACGATTGTATTACACCACAATTATCTCATCCTGAAAATATTGAAACGATACATGATTATAAAAGTAAATTACAAGAGTTTGTACAAGCTGATAAAAAACGTACTGTTCAATATAAACTTGTATCAGAAACAGGTCCTGCTAATTGTCCAGAGTTTGTTATGAATTGCGTGATGGATAATATCATTTTAGGGACTGGTAAAGGAGTTTCAAAAAAGCAAGCAGAACAAAACGCTGCGAAAGATGCTTTTGAAAAAATGGCAAAATAGCCAAGGAGATCATTATGAAAATTTCAGAACTTATTTCGTTCATTCAAGAAGGAAAACTCAATGACAAATTGATTTCTCTTTATGGTGAACAAGCTCTTAGTGAACAAACTAAGCGCTATGAATCAATTTTACAAAACGCTAAAGATGCGTTTGGAGATCAAGATGCTAAAATCTTCTCTGCTCCGGGTAGAACAGAAGTAGGTGGTAACCATACGGATCATCAATTAGGAAAAGTATTGGCTGCATCTTTAAATCTTGATGTTGTTGCTTGTGTTATTCCTACAAATGATGCAATCGTCACTTACAAATCAAAAGGCTATTCTGTAAAACCAGTGGATGTATCACAACTAGAAATCAAAGAAGACGAAAAGAATTCTACAGAAGCTTTGATTCGAGGTGTTGCGGCAGGATTAAACAAACGTGGCTATCAAGCTGGTGGTTTTTCTTGTTATGCAGAAAGTGATGTCATCAATGGTGGTGGTATGTCAAGTAGTGCTGCCTTTGAAGTTCTTTTAGGAACGATTCAAAATGATTTGTATAATGATGGAAAAGTATCTAGTGAAGATATCGCTAAGATTGGTCAATATGCTGAGAATGTTTATTTCATGAAGTCAAGTGGTCTTTTAGATCAAATGGCTTGTTCAGTTGGATCATTTGCGGCTATGGATTTCAAAGATCCTGAAAATCCTATCGTTGTAAAAGTTCCGTTTGATCCATCTGATTATGGTTATGATTTAATTATTACGGATGTAAAAGCATCTCATGCGGATCTAAGTGATGAATATTCTAAAGTTCCTGCTGAAATGAAAGCAGTAGCGAAAGTATTAGGATGTGATGTATTAGGTCAAACTAACATGGATGCATTATTATCCCATGTCAAACAAATCAGAGAAACTTGTGGAGATAGAGCTTTTTTAAGAGCTTATCATTTCTTACAAGAAACAAAACGTGCACAAGATGAAGCAGATGCATTACAGAAGAAAGATATCAATTTATTTTTAAAGCTTGTAAGAGAATCTGGACATTCTTCTTGGATGTATCTACAAAACATTTGTGTTCCTACAACTCCAGAATCACAAGCAGTGGCAGTAGGACTCGCTTTATCAGAAGCTATTATTGGTGAAGAAGGTGCATATCGTGTTCATGGTGGAGGATTTGCTGGGACGATTCAAGCCTTTGTTAAAAAGGAAACAACAAATCAATTCATTTCTATGATGGAATCTACATTTGGTGAAGGTTGTTGTTATATTTTAACAATTCGTGATGTTGGTGGAATCCGCGTCGCATAAATGATTTATCAGGTTGAAAGTCAAGTCCCTATCTTGGCTTTCTTTTGTTATGTTATAATACTTTCATGAATAAAAAAGAAAAATGGGAAGCTTTTAAAGCAAGTTGCCGTGTTTATAAAAGTGAAAAAACGACTTTATCTTTATATCATTCAAAATCTAAAGGAGATGACATGTTTTATTCTTTTTTGGAAGATGATGTCCATTTTGTAGAAGAAACATTTCAGGATATAGATGATAAATGTGGTACAAGTGCGAAAGTAATGATTTGGCTTTTATGTGTAGAGGGGAAATCTCAGGTTGAAGTTGCTGAACAATATGGTCTTACACGTCGTGTTTTACAAGTATCTTTATATAAATGGATTGATGAGGTATTTGAGGATGATCAATAAGAAAGCAGAATGGCTTCTCCTTTATAAAAAGGAATGCAGAAAGTATTTCACTTATGAATCTAATTTAAAAAAAACAGAGTTAGAATTAGAACAAATTAATGAAGAAATCAAAAATGTTAAATCAGTTAATACGACAAATGTTGTTGGACATTCTAATAAACCGCCAGAAGAAAGGTTGTTATCTTTAATTGAAATCAAAGATGAACTGGAAAAACAAATTCAATATTATGAAAGTATGATCAAATGGATCTTTCATGTAAATAATAAAGTTACTTCTCCTGCATATCGTGCAATTACTTGGCAAACATTAGTTCAAGCCAAAAACAGAACAGATTTAATGATCAATTATGATGTTGATCCTGATTATGTTTGTAAAATGAGAGATAAATTTTTGTTAGTAGCTCTAGATGAAAAAAGTATACAAAAATATCAAGAAGTCATGAAAATCAAAAATAAGAGTAAATGGCTTTCTTTAGAAAAATGAGATTGTTATGAAAAAATATTTTACGATTGATATTGGAAGCAAATGGTTGCGTTGGTCAATCACATCGGAATGCTTAGATGTAATCAAACATGGTAAATTGGAAGTTCCCGTAGATGATAGAGAAACTTTTTTAAATACGCTTGTTGAAGTGGTGAATACATATAAAGATGAAGTAAGAGGACTCGCGGTAACGATGCCTGGTGTTATTGATACGGAGTGTGGTATTGCGTATTCTGCTGGTATTTATCGTTTTATTCGTAATGAACCACTCGCAATGGAATTAAAAGAATTAACAGGATTACCTACAATTATTTTAAATGACGCGAAAGCAGCAACACTTGCAGAAATTGGATATGGTTCATTAAAAAAAGTTAATCATGGTGTAATGTTGATGTTATTAGGTACTGGAATTGGTGGTGCAATTATCCATGAAGGGAAGATTTTTAACGGTGCACATTTTGGTGCAGGTGAATTTTCATATTTAACAGATTGTTATGAAAGAAACTATGATAATCAAGATATGTTTGCGTTAAGCTGTTCATTGGATGGTTTAGTGGATTGTGTGAAACAAAAAACAGGGAAAGAAAACATGAATGTATTAAAGATCATGTTTGGTTTAAATCACGATAATCCTGGCTTGAAAGATGGTGTGAGAATGTATTGTGAAAGACTTGCGAATTACATCTATAATATTCAATGTATTGTAGACGCAAGTGTATTTGTAATTTCTGGAAATATTACAGATGAACCAATCTTTATGCAAATGATCCAAGAAGCAGTAGAACATCGTTTCGCATCAGATTATTATCAAAATGTTTTTGAACCAGAAATTAGAGGTGTTACGTTCCACGAAGATTCTAGAAAATATGGTGCAGTATATCAATTAAAAAAGATGGAAGTTGAAGGCTCGTTGTAATGCTTTTTGATATTCCAAAAGAAATAGAACCATATTTATCAAGTGAATCAATGCTTCGTTTAAAGAAAATAGATATGAATTGTGGGGTGAATTATACTAGTTTACCTATATTTTGTAATCTATTACCATATTCTCGATATGATCATTCTTTACGTGTTGCTTGTATCATTTATTATTTCACAAAAGATTTAAAACAAGCTTTATCTGGCTTATTTCATGATATTTCTACACCAACTTTCTCTCATACGATTGACTTTTTGAATGGAGATTATATGAATCAAGAATCTACCGAAAAACTGACAAGTCACGTCATAGAAAATGATATTTTGATTCCACAATTATTGCGTAAAGATGGTATTTCTATTTCATCTGTTTGTGACTATCATATGTATCCTATTGCGGATAATGATTCTCCTAAGTTATCGAGTGATCGATTGGAATATACATTAGCTAATGGTGTTAATTATCATTTTATTTCTAAAGAAGAAACTGAAGCTATTTTTCATGACATTCAAATTGGTATTAATGAAGAAAATGAAGAAGAAATGATGTTTCTACATGAAAACTACGCAAAAAAATTTACAAGTCTTGCTTTAAAATGTGGAAGGTTATATTCTTCTAAACAAGATCGATATGCGATGGAATTATTGTCACATCTAATCAAAGAATATATTGATCAAAACATCCTAAAGTATGAAGACCTTTATACAGATGAACAACAAGTTATTCAAAAGATAAAAGATGATCCAAAATGGATTCATTATACGAATTTATCTAATGTGATAGAAGATGAAACAGGTATTATCATTCATGCAAAAAAAAGATATATTGATCCATATGTTCTAGGAAAAGGACGAATGAGTCAAATCAGTGATACAATAAAAAACGAAATTGATGATTTTTTATATCACGATTTACAAGAAGAAAAGTTAATAGGAGTTTTTAAGAATGGAAGATAAAGTTATTGTAGTGGCTAGTGGAAATACTGGTAAGATCAAAGAATTCAAAGAAATGTTGGAACCAAAAGGATATACAGTTCAATCATTAGCTGATTTTCCTGATATGAAGGAAGTAGAAGAAAATGGCACTACATTTCATGATAACGCAATTATTAAAGCACAAGCTGTGACAGATCAATATGGTATCATGGCTATTTCAGATGATTCTGGACTTGAAATTGATGCATTAGATAAAAAACCAGGCGTTATGAGTGCAAGATGGTTAGGACACGATACAAGTTATTCAATCAAAAATCAAAAAGTTTTAGATTTGATGAAAGATCAAACAAATAGAACTTGTCGATATGTATGTGCAATCGCTATTACAAGAAAAGATGAAGAACCAATTGTATTTGAAGATACAGTAGAATGTGAAATAGCATTTGAGGCAAAAGGAGAAAATGGTTTTGGATATGATCCTATTATTTATTATCCGCCATTACAAAAAACAATGGCTGAGATGAGTAAAGATGAAAAGAATTCTATTTCACATCGTGGAAAAGCTGTTCGTAAATTGGAAGCGTGGTTGAATGAACAAAAAATTTAAAATAGTATCTGTTATTTCTAGTCTTTGTTTATGTATTTCGATTTTATTAGGCATTATCTTTTTTCTATCATTCCAACATAAATTTTATTCTTATGAATATCAAAAAAATCATCAAGCTGAAGTGATTGGTATGAGTGATGATGATCTTATGAAAGCAACAGATACTTTATTAGATTATCTAGAAGATAAAAGAGACGATATCGTTGTGGAAGCAACCGTTAATGATTATCAAAGAGAAGTTTTTAATGAAAGAGAAACATTACATATGGTTGATGTTAAAAATCTATGTATTCATGCTAAAACTTGTGGGTATATTCTTTTTGGTATTTCTTTTGTATTAGCTTTTATTCTGTATCAAAAAGAAAAAAAGAATTTTTTTCAATATTTTGAATATGGTCTTAAAGTTGCGATTGGAATTATCATTCTTTTCGTAAGTTTATTAGCGATTTATGCCTTATGTGATTTTTATGATTTTTGGATGAATTTTCATTATATTTTCTTTGATAATGATTTGTTTATCTTAGATCCAAATACATCAATCATGATTAATATGTTCCCAGAAAGTTTCTTTTTTGATTTAGTGATTTTAATTATGATTGTGTATGTAGTAACGATTGGAATCATTTATTTTTTGATTCATCATATGAAGAAGGTGACTGTATGATCAACATTGTTTTATATGAACCTGAAATTCCAGCTAATACTGGTAATATCATGCGTACATGCATGGCATTTGATATGCAACTACATCTCATCGAACCATTAGGCTTTTCTTTAGACGAAAAACATTTAAGAAGAGCTGGAATGGATTATGTGAAGGATGTGCATTATCAGACATATCCAAACTGGAATGCTTTTTTAGAAAAGAATCATGGATCTTTTTATTTCGTTTCACGTTATGCAACAAAAACACCAGATGCTTTTGACTACACAAAAGATTCAGAAGATATTTATTTAGTATTTGGAAAAGAAAGTACAGGTATTCCTAAAAATATTTTATATGATCATTTAGATACTTGTATTCGTATACCAATGGTAAAAGAGGCAAGAAGTTTAAATTTATCAAATTGTGTTGCGTTAGTTTCTTATGAAGTAATAAAACAATTACAATATCCTAATCTATGTCAACATGAGACAATCAAAGGTGAAGATTTTTTAGAACAAGTTCATAATCATGGACTGAAATAATAAATTCAGTATAATGGAATCAAGAGGTGAATTTTGAAATGCTAGAAAATTTAAATGATTATCTAAGTTTTATCGTTTTATTGTTATTTGTTGGGTTGAGCATTTATTTGATCTATGCCGTTTCTAATCGAAATCATGAATCTATTTTTAAACGCAGAGAAGAAATCTATCTTTCTTATTTAGAAGAAGCTGAAGATGATTTTGATGATTCACATAGTGAGGAATCAGATGAATATTAAGGAAAAAATCATTTCAAAAAATGGTCCTTGTTCAAATGGACCATATTCTCCAGGATTGAAGGTTTGTGATCAAATCTATATTTCTGGACAATTACCAATTGATCCTAAAACAAATAAAATTGTAGATGGTGATATCAAACAACAAACAAAACAATGCTTAGATAATATGAAGCATGTTTTAGAAGAAGCTGAAATGGATATGAAATATGTTGTGAAAACAACGGTGTTTTTAAAAAATATTTCTGATTTCCAACAAATGAATGAAGTCTATGAAACGTATTTTGAAGAACCATATCCTGCAAGAAGTGCATGCGCTATAAATGGGTTAGTAGGGAATGCATTAGTGGAAATTGAAGCATATGCAATTGATTTTAGAGCTTTAGAAGTTTTATGTTGCGAAGAGGGTGAATGTGATGGAAGAAGCTGTTGTAGCAAGTAAGCAAGAAAGACCAAATGTTATTGAGTCAAATGATAAAACATCTAAATTTATATTTGATGAAAATCAACAATCAGAACATAATTTTTCAACATTAGTTTGGTTAGAAGAAGTTGTATTGTCTTTTGGTTCTAACGTGAAAGGTAGAATAGCTTCTTTTCAAAAGTTAACAAAAGCGAAACAGAAATCTGCTATTTTATTATCAGAGTCATCTATGAATATTTATTTTCCAGTGAGAGGTTTGAATTCTCAAGAAAATTATTGGTTATTCTATAATTCTATTTATGCATATCACGCAAATGGTTCAGACAAAACAAATGTATATTTTTCAAATGGATTTATTTATGAAGTCCCAGTTAATTATCGTGTGATTGCTTCTCAGATGAAACGATGCGACTTATTTAATAAATGCCTAAATGAAAATAAAATACGGCCAACAATGAAATTTACGTATTGACATTCGCATATAGAAAACCTAAAATTTAGACAAATGTAATGATCAGGACATGGTTCTAAACCACTGAATGTAGAGAGTTTCTTGGATGGTGAAAAAGAAATGAAAGTATTTAGAATTACTACCTGTGAACAGTACTTGAAAAAGATTACCGTTTTCCGCGTTAAGGATTTGAGGGCCCGCAAGGGAAAAAAGGTGGTACCGCGCTTATTCAGCGTCCTTTCATGAAGAGAGGACGTTTTATTTTGTCCTCAAAAGGAGTACGAAATGATTAATTTTACAGAAAACAAAGAACTTGAAACATTGAATCACTCATGTGCACATATGATGGCACATGCAATTCAACACATTTGGCCAAACGCTAAATTCTGGGTTGGACCTGTTGTTGAAGAAGGCTTCTACTATGATGTTGATTTAGGAGATGTAACGATTTCTGATGAAGATCTAAAAAAGATTGAAAAAGAAATGAAGAAGATTGCCAAAGATGGTAAGAAAATCGTTCGTCATGAAATTTCTAGAGAAGAAGCATTAGAACAATTTAAAGATGATCCATATAAAGTTGACCTCATCACAAGAATGCCTGAAGGTACAAATATTTCTATGTATACACAAGGTGACTATACAGATTTATGCAGAGGACCTCATGTTGATAATGAAAAATTATGTAAGAACTTTAAGTTGATCAAACATTCTGGTGCTTATTGGAAAGGCGATAAAAATAATAAAGTTCTTCAAAGAATCTACGGTGTTTGTTTCCCTACTGCAGAAGAATTAGAAGCTCATCTACAAGATTTAGAAGAAGCAAAACAAAGAGATCATAGAAAACTTGGAAAAGATCTTCAAATGTTTATGTTCTCTGATACAGTTGGTGCTGGTCTACCAATGTATTTACCAAATGGTTTTACTGTTCGTAGATTATTATCAGACTATATTATGAACAAGGAACTCGCTCAAGGTTACTTACATGTTATGACACCAAGCGTTGTTAATACAAAGCTCTATAAGATTTCAGGACACTGGGATCACTATAAAGATGATATGTTCCCAGCAATGACTTCTATCAAAGATCCTGAAAATGCATATGCTTTAAGACCTATGAACTGTCCAGAACATATGATCATGTATAAGAGCAAATTACATTCTTATAGAGATCTTCCTGTTAGAATTGCTGAAATCGCAAATGATTTCCGTTTTGAAGCAAGTGGTGCTTTAACAGGTATTGAAAGAGCTAGAGCGTTCACGCAAAATGACTCTCATATCTTCTGTAGACCAGATCAAATTGCTGATGAAATCAAGGACGTTACAAAATTGATTTTGGATGTTTATAATGATTTTGGTTTTGAGAAATATTCCTTTAGATTATCTTTAAGAGATCCTAATAATAAAGAAAAATACTTTGGACATGATGAACTTTGGGAAAAGAGTGAATCTGAATTACGTGAAGTTTTAAAAGAAATGAATGTTCCATTCTATGAAGCAGAAGGTGAAGCAGCATTCTATGGTCCAAAGATCGACGTACAAGTACGTTCTGCTTTAGGCCATGATGTAACACTTTCTACAATTCAATTAGATTATCAGCTACCTGAAAGATTTGAACTTGAATATGTAGATTCTGATCAAGAGAAGAAGAGACCAGTTGTAATTCATAGAGCTATCTTAGGTTCATTAGATCGTTTTATCGCATTCTTGTTAGAAGAAACAAAAGGTGTTTTACCTTTATGGCTATCTCCAAAACAAGTTGTTGTTGTTCCAGTAGCACCTGAAGTTCATTCAACTTACGCACAAAGTGTTGTTGATAACTTATCCGCAATGGGTGTTAGAGCTTCATTAGATGCAAGAAATGAAAAACTTGGTTATAGAATTCGTGAAGCACAAACTTCTAAGGTTCCTGTACAAATTGTTGTAGGGGATGGTGAAGTTGAAAAGAACGAAGTAACGGTAAGACGTTATGGTTCTAGAGAACAAGTCGCAATGTCTGCTGAAGATTTCTATAAAATGTTAAGAGAAGAAATCGCAAGTAAAAAATAAATGAAAAGAACTCAAATGAAGTAAATTTCCTTCATCTGAGTTCTTTTTTTGTTTATTTAACAATTTCCATGCCTATTGCTTTTTGTACTTTTTGTACTTTAGCGTTTGCGATGACATTTGCTTTTTCTGCACCTTCTTTTAAAGTTTTCTCAATGATATCAGATTCACAAATTTCTTTATACCTTGTTTGAATGCTTTCTAACAATTCACAAACACTGTCCGCAACAGCACGTTTAAAATCGCCATATCCTTTTCCATCAAATTCTTTTTCAATTTCTTCAAATGATAAATCATTATTTAAAGAAGAATATATTTGCATTAAATTAGAAATGCCAGGTTGATTGACAGGATCAAAATGAACGTGTGCTAAGTTATCTGTTACTGCACCCATAACTTTCTTTCTAGCAGCTTTTAAGTCATCTAATAAATAAATACAACCTTTATTAATTCCATCAGATTTACTCATCTTTTTCGTTGGATCAGTTAATGACATGATTCTCGCACCAACTTTACCTACCAATGGTTCAGGAATAGTAAACAAATCACCATAACGATTGTTCATTCTTTGTGCGACATCTCTCGTCAATTCTACATGTTGTTTTTGATCTTCTCCAACAGGAACATAGGATGGATCATAAAGTAAAATATCTGCAGCCATTAAAGCAGGGTATGTATAAAGACCACCAGTTAAGTTCTTTTCACCTTTTGCTTGTTTGTCTTTAAACTGTGTCATACGATTTAATTCACCCATATATGTATGACAACACATGATATAACCAAGTGTAGCGTGTGCTGGAACATCTGTTTGTAAGAAAATCGTTGCTTTCGAAGGATCTAATCCACACGCAAGGTATAAGGCAACACAATCGTGTAGATTCTTTTGTAATTCTTCAGGATCTTGTGGAACAGTAATGCAGTGAAGATTTGCGATAAAAGCGAACATTTCATAATCATCTTGATATTTTACGAATTGTTTTAGAGCTCCAATATAAGATCCTAAATGTAATTCTCCTGTAGGTTTAATACCTGATAACATTCTTTTCATAAGTACCTCCAATTAAAAAACGTCTCTTCATTTCATTGAAGGGACGCATGAGACGAACTTGCGCGGTACCACCCGACTTATCTCATAATCATGAGATCACTTTATGAAGATAAACGATTCACGTATAAAAGTGTTTTTTGAAGCTCCAATATATTCTACTTTATGTACAGTTTTCATCAAACACTGTCTTTCTAAACAGGGAAAATAGAATATTGCACTTCCTTTTATGTATCTATTTTATGAAAAACAACATTCACATTCAAGTGTATATTCTAAGGGTTGACGAATTTGTTATAATGATTCTATTGAAAAAGGAGGTTATTTTTATGATTGTTGTATATACTTCACCAGGTTG
>CAVKTV010000050.1:0-12033 GCA_963659075.1 Lachnospiraceae bacterium
GAACCATTTGGATCTACGAGTACGCCTACACCAACAACACTAGGTGTTTGTTCTGATATCGCAAAATAATACGCAAAATCATCACCAATTTCACCAGATTGAATTTGTGATAGTCCAGAGAAAGTATCTTTCAATCCCATATCACGTGTAACTGTTAAATTTCCATTTGTTCCTACTGCTTGTCCAACAGCTAAATGTCCATCTTCTCTAACTAAATATAAGTTTGGATCACCAATAAATCCACGAACATTTCCATCTCCATCTGCTTGTGCTAATACAGTTCCTGCTGGGCCATGTCCATTTAATACTGCAGTGATCTTTTCTTTTTTACTTTTTAAATCTGAAGCCATAATAGCCGTAACTGTCATTGTTCTTCCTAAAGCAGCTGCACTAGTTGGCATACAATGATGATGTATTCTAGCTTCTTCAACTAATGCTTTTGTACATGCGGCATGAATTCTCACTTGTCCATCTAAAGCATCCGCAATTACAATTTCATCTTTCATTTACTCATCCTCCTAATACATCTTTCATTGATCTTCTTCATTTTTCTTTCATCTACTTTGATGACTTCTCTATCAAACGTAAAGATTCCATTACATTCATCTTGAACATCTGATAATTGTGTATAAATACAACCTGTTAATCCCTTTGGAATATTACGAATGATTTTATCCTCATACAGTTTAATTATTCCATTCATCAATTGTAATTTATCTTGGTATTTCTTATATCCATACATCTTATCAACACCATGATGTCCTTTTTCTAAGTATGAATAACCACCAAACTCACTTAATATGCACGCTCTATGATATTTATCTTTCTTTGTGTGATAAGGAAAGAAATAATTATGAATACTTTGGAAATCCCCAGCACCATTATCATGCCAGCCAGACGCACTATCTATGAGTCTTGTCGCATCATATGTTTTGATATGTTTGGTTACTTCTTTCGAAGAAAACTGACCCCATCCTTCATTAAATGGAACCCATGAAAAAATACATGTAGCGTTATAAAGTGAATCCAACATTGCATCCAATTCTTCATAATAAATTTGTTGTGATTCTTCATCACTTCTCACAAACGAATGATTTTTTGTATCTTTCATTTTTGTGAATCCTAGATTTGGTAATATCATCGTTGTCAGTTTGTCTTGTTCAACAAATCCACCACTTGGCATATCCTGCATCACTAAGATTCCCAATCGATCACATTCATAGTACCAACGTCTTGTCTCGATCTTTGCGTGCTTACGAAGCATATTAAAACCCATATCTTTTACTTTTTGAAGTTCATAAACTAAAGCTTCTCTACTAGGAAATGTATACATTCCATCACTGTTATATCCTTGATCTAATAGACCAGTCAGAAATAATGGTTTATTATTCAAACAGAATCGAACGATACCATCACGATCATTTTCTAATGAAAATTTACGCATTCCAAAATAAGAGCGAATTACATCATCTTCTGTTTGTACATATAAGTCATATAAGAATGGATCATACACAGACCATAAATGTGGTTGTTTTAATGGAATCGTATATGTTTTATCATCTGTAATACCCGAAAAAACAACATGACCTTTTGTAGCTACTGTAATCAAAGCTTGCGAGAAATTACCAGCTAATGAAATATGAACACAAGATTGATCTACATCTGGTGTTATCTTTAAATCAAGAATTCCATGTTCTGCGATATCTTCCATCCATACACTGCCCCAAATACCTGCAGTTGGCGTATACCACATACCACCATTTTCTATCTTTTGTTTTCCATAAGCGTATTTTCCATAATTGGAATCATCAATACATCGAATCATCAATGAATTTTGATATTTTATATATTCACTCACATCAAATGAGAATGGCGTATATCCACCTTTATGACTTCCAACTTCCATTCCGTTCATAAAGATCATACATTCCATATCAACAGCTTCAAAATTAAGGAATGTATGCATCGCATTTGGTTTATAAGAAAATTGTTTTCGATACCAAAGAGCTTTACCTTGTCCTAATTGTTCTTTTGCTTGGGAAAGTTCACTACCTAAGGCAAAAGGGACAATGATTTTCTTCCATTGTCCTGGTTCAGGATTTTGTTTTCTCTCTGTGATTTGGTATTCCCAAGCACCATTTAGATTGTGATATGAGTCTCTTTGCATCTGCATGCGTGGATACTCATTCCATGGTTCTTTTTCATTGACCAATTTTCCCCATTTGCTTAACATTACATTTCACTTTTTTATTTTTGGTGATTCATTATACCACGTATCAGGTTAGATAACAGTGATGAGATATGGAATATTGTTGAAATCACAAATATGTTCATAAAGATATTTTCATATTGTGATGCATTTGAAATAACAATGCCATACAACAATGTAATTCCATAAGATAATAGAATCATAATATTCGAACAAACTACTGGATTAAATTTTTCATATTTTATGACATAAAAACAATGTGGTATCGCACATACAATCACAAACGAAATCCAAAAGGATATTGAAAATAAGGCATATACAGATATTTGCATCATATATAACACCAATAATGACAGTAATATTCCACTCATCAATCCAACAATAATCGTAATCCATTTATCTTTCATAATCTTTAAAAATAGAGAAGCTCATTTAGAACTTCTCTTATTCACTTTTTTCTTCTACTTCAACAGGTTGTTCTTCAGGTTTTGTTTCTACAAAATCACTAGAAATATCTTCACCCTTCACAACTCTTTGAATTTGTTCTGCTGTTAATGTTTCATATTCCATTAACGCATTCGCAATATTTGTTAACTCTGTTTCATGTGCTTGAATCAACTTCTTCGCATCATCATGACAACCATTAACGATCTTACGTACTTCTTGATCAATTTCAAACGCCACTTGTCCAGATACATTGTTAGGTTGGTTATAATCTCTACCCAAGAATACATTCTCACTACCTGAATTGTATTTGATAGGTCCAAGATCACTCATACCATACAATGTAACCATATCTTTTGCGATATTTGTAGCACGTTCAATATCATTAGAAGCACCAGTCGTTACATCATCAAAGAACAATTCTTCCGCAACTCTACCACCCATATAAGATGTAATCGTAGCCAATAAATCATTCTTTGTATTCATCATCTTTTCTTCTTTAGGTGTCATCAAGTTATAACCACCAGCTTGACCTCTAGGAATGATTGTAACTTTTTGTACAACTTGTGCATTTTCCATAAATAAGCCAACGATTGCGTGACCAGATTCATGATACGCAACAAGTTTCTTTGTCTTATCATCATAAGTCTTGCTGACCTTTGCTGGTCCCATCATAACTCTATCAATTGCTTCATCAATATCAGACATTGTGATTTCTGTTTCATTATGACGAACAGCCATGATTGCGGATTCATTCAATACATTTTCAAGATCTGCACCTGAGAAACCTGGCGTTCTCTTCGCCAATGCACCTAAATCAATATCACTTGCGAAATGTTTATTTCTCGCATGTACTTTAAGAATTGCTTCTCTACCCTTACGATCTGGTAAAGACACTGTAATTTGTCTATCGAATCTTCCTGCACGTAATAAAGCTGGATCTAATACATCTGGTCTATTTGTTGCGGCAATCACAACAACACCTGTATTTTCTTCCATACCATCCATTTCAACAAGTAATTGGTTCAATGTCTGTTCACGTTCATCATGACCGCCACCAAAACCTGCACCTCTTTGACGACCAACCGCATCAATTTCATCGATAAAAATCATACAAGGCGCTGTTTGTTTTGCCTTCTTGAACATATCACGAACTCTACTAGCACCTACACCGACAAACATTTCTACGAAGTCTGAACCTGAAATTGAATAGAATGGAACATTTGCTTCACCCGCAACAGCTTTTGCGAGTAATGTTTTACCAGTACCAGGATGACCAGCAAGTAAAATTCCCTTTGGAATTCTAGCACCCATTTTTTCGAATTTCTTTGGATAGCGAAGATAATCAATGATTTCTGCCATTTCTTGTTTTTCTTCTTCACATCCCGCAACATCTTCAAAACGTACTTTTACTTTTCCTTCAAGTCTTGCACGAGACTTAGAAAATTCAAACGCTTTTCCATTTGCACTTTGGGAGCCACCCATTTTATTGATCATCCATACAGCTAAACCAACCATGAATACAAATGGCACTAAATTGATTAATGTATTCACAAATACATTAGATGCATCTGCATCTACAACTGTGACATTTGCTTCATCAAGTTCATCTAATAGATCCTCAATTTGATCAGAAGTTGAAGGAATCGTTCCTGTAAAAGAAACCTGTCGATTATCTTGTACATAAATTCCACGTACTTCTGTTGTATTTGTACCAACTGTTAGTGATACATCTGTAACATCTTTATTTTCTACAATGTTCTGTAATGCTTTGTATGTGACTGATTTATTGGAAGATAAACTATTCATTCCAAATAAAGAAATCATTGCCACCATAACAATCAAATACGGAAGCCATCCTAGAAACTTCTTATTGTTTTTTTGCATTCAACTATCCTCTACTATTTATAACATTCTTCTTTCAGAACACCTATGTATGGCAAACATCTATATTTTTGATTAAAATCCATACCATAACCAACTACAAATGCATCTGGAACTTCAAAACCGATATAATCTGCTTTGATATCCAATGTTCTTCTAGCTGATTTATTTAATAATGTACAAATCTTAACAGATTTAGCACCTCTATGCAAAAGCGTTTCTTTTACTGTATAAAGTGTTTTACCAGTATCAACGATATCTTCCACAAGAATGATATCCATTCCTTTAATTGCCGTATCTAAATCTTTTAAAATACGAATTTCACCAACAGATTCTGTTCCTTCATAAGAACTTACATCCATTGTGTCAAATTGAATATCTAAATCAACAGCCTTCATTAAATCAGCCATAAAAGGGACAGATCCTCTTAATAGCGCAACTAACAATGGTTGTTTCCCTTCATAATCTTCTGTTATTTGTTCTCCAAGTTCTTTCGCCCTTGTTTGAATTTGTTCTTGTGTAATTAATACCTCTTTAATATCGCTCTTTTCCCACATTGGTCAATTCTCCTTCAATAGCGTATATTCTATCACATTGCAAGTTGGGTTAACAGTGTAATGATGCTTATCACAACCTAGTCCACTCACAAAAATAACTTTTCCATATCGATTTTCAATGACTGGCCATGTTTCTCTACGATACAAAGGAATATGACGATCGATAAAAAATCGGTGAACTTTTTTCTTTCCAAATCGCATTTCAATTTCATCACCATCTTTTACATTGCGAATACAAATTGGAAAATCATCTTCTGTTAATGTAATTGCGAATATGCCGCATGTACCTTCTTGAATTCCATAATACGCTTTTACTTGATGATTCAATTCTGAAACAGAAGAATACCAATCACAATAAGAATGACTTTTAGAATGTAAAAACATAACATCCCCATCACTCACTAAATTTCTTTGTTTACAAGAAATCATAAAATCATTCTTATTTAGAATAATTGAATCTATTTCTTTTAAATAGGATAAAGAAATTTTAGGATTATCTTCTTCTAATAAACTTCTTAATAATTGTAAACGATCATCTTCACATAATGAACGATATAAAGAAATCAAAATTCTTCCATCTCGAACATAAGTATTCACTCTACACTTTCTTTCTTGTGCGATAGCGTTCTTTTTTTCTATCTCTTTTAACACCATATCTCTTTCAAAACGATTCATCTTTTCTACAACTTGATGACGAATACGATTTCGTGTGTATGATTCATCCATATTTGTTTGATCTACATAGTAACGAATATTCTTTTGATGGCAATAAGCAATTAGTTCTTCTTTGGTTGTATGTAATAAAGGACGATGTACTAACATCTTTTTATATAAAATATCTTCTTTTAAACCATAATATGATGGAATACTTCCTTTTTCTTCCTGCATGAAATAGGTTTCTAATAAATCATCTTCATGATGTGCTACTAAAACGCCCTTCAAATGATATTGTTCTACACATTCACAAAAAAAGTCATATCTCCAACTTCTTGCCGCAGCTTCAAAATTACCTTCATATGTAAAAGGAATATCTTTCACAAGCAATGGAACATTTATTTTTTGACATAATTCTTCCACATACTTTTGTTCTTCATCTGCTTCTTTACGATAGTGATAATTCACATGTGCAGCCATGACATTCATATCTAATTCTTTGCAGATAGAAAGTAATGCCATAGAATCACTTCCCGCACTAATTGCGACCAACCATTTTCCATCTAATTTACGCATGCCTACATCATATCATCTATTTTGTTCCAAACAAAATACGCATTACACCTAATTGTATATCTCTAAAAATTGTACTTTTTACATCAATATGTGCTTTTACTTCTATAATTCTTGCGGTATTCACAAACTTCATATCATTCAAAAACAATACGCTTTGTTTACATAAACCATCTATAATTCCAGGTAATCCAAATAAATTCTTTTTTCCATATGGATTATTTTTAGGATCATATGCATTGGCATATGTCTTTGCGTTACTTGTCATTGGAATAACCAATGCTTTCTTTTCACAAATTGTCATGACCAATCCAAAATGTTGATATCCCATTTCATTCAAGTATGCTTGTCCATAATCCATATAAACAATATCTCCTACTCGTACATAAATTCCAACATCTTCTCCACACATGCAATTACCTCTACCAATCCAATTGGCTTCTGATAACATTGCACTTTCTAAACTTCTCGGGATGATTCCTTCATACAATTCTGCTTTTAGTTGCATATAATTTTTCAATAATTTTTCTTCCATAACATTTTCTCCTCAATATACTATTCACAGTTTTTTGAAAGAATCCAAAAAAATAGTGAGAAATATTCTCACTATCTAACAAATACCATCACAAATGATCCAACTAAATAGGCAATTGAGGCAACAATCAAGAAATATAATATCTGTGCTTGTGCGACATACCCTTTCTTTAATAGTTTTTCATAATTGATACATTTCATTGCTTGAAACACAACAATAAAACTCAAAATATATACACAAGCTTGAATCAAATAGCTTATGATATCATGCATTATTTTGTACCAAAGATTCTATCTCCAGCATCTCCTAGACCTGGAACGATATAGCCATTCTCATTGAGCTTTTCATCTAATGCAGCTAAATAAATATCTACATCAGGATGTGCCTTTTGTACAGCAGCAACACCTTCTGGTGCGCCAACAAGATTTACAAGCTTGATATTTTTAGCGCCTCTTTTTTTCACAGCGTCGATTGCATCGATTGCGCTACCACCAGTCGCTAACATAGGGTCTACGATCATAACAACTGCATCTTCCATTCCACTAGGAAACTTAGCGAAATATTCATGTGGTTGTAAAGTTTCTTCATCACGATACATTCCAATAAAACCAACTTTAGCTGTTGGTACCAACTCACGAATACCATCTAATAGTCCAATACCAGCACGTAAGATTGGAACAATAATTACTTCTTTACTCAATTCATATCCAATCGTAGAAGCTACTGGTGTTTCAATAGGAACTTCCTTTAAAGGTAGATCTCTACATACTTCATATGCCATCAATTCTGCGATTTCATCTAAGTTCTGTCTGAAATCTTTTGTACTCGCTGTCTTTTTACGCATATGTGTTAGTTTATGCTTAATTAACGGATGATTTAAAATAGTTAACATTTATTGTTTCCTCCAACTCTTACTGAATATCATAAATTAGAGTCGTTCGATACGCAACCAAAACTATATGTATTATCATGCAAGTTGATTGTCACATACATTCCATTATCATATGTACACTTTTGAATCATAGGATCATCTTGTATGAATTGATGCTCCATCATCTTTGCGTAAGCAACTTTCTGATGAAACGCAGAAATCACTTTTACAAGTTTGATTCTATCTTCATCTACTTCATCTTGTGAAAAACTACCATCCGTATTAACGTATGCACCATCTCTTTTTAAATACGCAATACCACCATTCAACAAACCATATAATCCATAGTTAATTCCATTCACAATATTACTCATCCAAGGAATCACCAAACAATCATGAAAACAAAGATTAAAGAATGGAATTGGTAAACCAATTTGTTTCCCATCTTCTTTCATCATGAAAGGATATGGTGCATAGTGACATGTATCAATATGATTGATAGCGAATCCATTTACTTCTTCACTACTCACAATCATTTTCTTTTGATTTAATACATCAAACGTATCATTTCTATAATTCGCACAATCTTTACGATTCATAGAATACTCTAAAGAAAAATTCTCATCAAATGGATTACAAGTAAATACATCACAATAGACACCATCACTATAAACACCATGTTCTTCTAAATAGTTTTGATTTCTTTTTAAAAAGAATGGTGCTAATTGTGCAGTTAGATAAGATTGTTTCCCTCCTGCCCATACACTCATAAAATATGGCTTTTGATTACGATCATAGATTTGATAAGATTCTTTAAAATCAGGAGAATCAAAATAGATATCATGATAATTATCATGAATGGTTAATACATCTCCATCTTCATGCATCGCTTCAATCAATTCTCTTAACGCAGGATACCCACCTGTTCTTTCATCAATCGGATAGAATCTAGGATGTTGATTGTCATACGCAATACCACATCCATCTAAATGTAAATGAATTTGTGAAATACCACAGTCATGAAATTCTTTTAGTTGTGTTTGAATACTAGAAATCGGAACAATTGCCTCATTCTTTCCTTCTTCATGATAATAACGACTGTCTTTGGATATCTTAGAATGTATTCCTGTGTGATATACACAACTACCAATTAATTTCTTTAATACTGGTTTTTGTTTCACTTTTTCTTTGAATGTTACTAAACCATTCTTTTCATAGATTTTTCTTACACAATGCGCCATAGAATTGTAATCAAATAAATAATCATATAAATACAAGTCTATTTCTCTCATGTATGTAAGATGTGCCATGGAACTAAACGTACGTATACAAATCCTAGAATACTTTCCATTTACAATCTTATATCCACTATCATAATAATCTTTTACATACCATAGATAAGATTTCTGGCTGCTATAAAATCCCAATGCGTTCACATAGGCATCACTACATCCAAAATACCCACCAAATCCTGGTGTATATTCAATATTGTCTTCTGCATCCAATAAACAGCCTTGTTGTAAAGGAAGCACTAATTTACCAACTTCTGTTTGAATCGTTCCTGGAAAGATCAATTCATCAAATATAAATTCATCTGTAATTGGTTCCAAACAAAAACGAACGATATCATCTTCACAAATCAAACGAACTCTCAAACTCAACCCATCATGAATTCCTTCATATGTTATTTCTAATTCTTGTTCATTCTGTTGAACTTGAATCTTTCTTGCATGATTCCACAAATACTTTTCTTCTCCTACGATCACTGCCCATTCATTCGTATCAATGGAAAACAATGCTTGATTCTGTTCCAAACACAATGTTGTATCTTCTAATCTTATTTTCACCATGTTACAAGTATACATCTATTCATGCTAGAATGAATGCATGAGAATTCTAATAACACCACTGATTTTATATCCACAAAGTTCAACTGCATATTATCTAGCGAATAACCTCGCTTCTCTTTTTACGATGCATGGTCATACAGTAGCTATCAGTGCTGCTAAAGAGAATCATTTTCATCATATTTCTTTATATCCTTCTCCTATTTGTAAAAGAAGTATATCTTTTTCAAAGACATCAAAAAGAAATTATGAAGAATGGTTATACGCAAATGGTGCATCTAAATATAAGTATTTAGAAGAAGACTATACTTGTATTTCCAAATGCATTTCCAAATTTCATCCAGATTTGATTATTACAATGGATCGTATTTCATCTATTGTTTTAGCTAGAAAAAGAAAGATTCCTTGTTGGACGATCGTACATTCTGACATGTATAAAAATACATACTTTGATCCTACTTGTATGAATGGAATCAATCAATTATTAAAGAATCACAATTTAGAACAAGAATTCAATATTAAAGATCTTTATGCTAGATGTGATAAAAGAATCGGTTTTGGACCAATTGATGTACAACCATTCCATCCAAAAGATGATATTACTAGAGTTGGTGTGAATTCTATTTATCCACCAAATACGATTCGAACAAATCGTGTATGTATTTTTTTTCAAGAAATTTATCAAAGACCAAATCAACTTAGAAAAATGATCATAGAAGCTTTTGCGGGTGCTCCTTATTCTGTATATGCATATTTTCCTAAATGCAAACCAGAAACAATAGATAACATCCACTTCCTACAAAACACAAAAGCAGAATTACTTCCTAGCTCTATTGCTTGTATTCATGATGGAAATGATTATTTCACAAACCAATGTTTAGCTCGAGGCATCCAACAACTCATCGTTACAAATCATGATTATATTCGTCATTCCAATGCATTATCCGCAGAAAGAAATAAATTTGGGCTAGCGATATATGAAGATGAATTAACAATGTCAAAGTTATATGAACAATATCGTTTACTTTTATGTGATGATAAATATTACTATTACACCCAAGCAATGAAAAAGATCACACTTGATGAAGGTGATCTTACAAATCTATTAGAATATCTTTAATTTTCTTCTTTCTTTTTAGCTATCATTTCAACGATAGATACTGCTAATTCTTTTGGCATGAAGAAAGGTTGTGGTCCAAAAGGATTAATGACAATACCGCCAAATCCTTTTTCCATGATTCCTTCTACTTCTTGATACTCCATCACCAAAGTAACGGCATCTTTTTCCTGCATCATCATTGACCAACATTTCAACGCATCCCAATCTGTAAAAGCAGGAAGGATAAACAAAGATTCATCTGCAGTTGTAGAGACGGACATAAAAGATACTTGTGCGTTTTCATTTAAAGGATCCATGATATCCCCAATATGTCCTGTAACACTTTTCCCAGCTACCAAAAACTTCGAATTGGCAATTACCCACAATAACATTGTCATGAATTTTTTATCATCCCTTAATGTATTGTATCCACTGACCATTCCTCGTATGATTGGATTTTCGATGTTATTTTCTTGATTTCCAGGAACATTTTCTATGATGTCAGATAAAACCGTTCCGACTTGAATATCTTTTGTTTCATCTGTCTTCTTGAGTGTGATTTCAATATCTTTATCTTTCGCTTTACGCATGTTCGTTCCATTTTCTTGGATCTGTACAATACGTGTCAAATAAGTTCCATGTGAAAAAGAATAAACAAGCACTTCATCATAATTATGAATCGTTCCTAAAACATAGCCTTTTAATACAATATGTTTTTCTGTTTCTTTCACTTCTTCTACAATAAATGTATATCTTCTTTTTTTATATTTTTCACTTTTATGAATCAATGCGTCAATTCTTGTTTTTCTTGTAAGTAATTTTCTATAGTTTTGAATGTAATAGATTGTTCCACACGCAACAAGACCAATTAGAATCATAATCACGTAATTATTCTTTTCCCGTTGTAAAGGATCATTATTCTTTTCTAACACATATGTGAAACAAGCGTATAAAAACGAAAGAACTAAAGCAGCTAATACTGTATTCTTTCCCCATCTACCAATCCATTGTTTTTCACTTGCGTAACCTTCAGAACGATCAAAATAAATATTCAATAAACAAATGATTCCAAAAGCAGCCAACATAAATAAAACAATTAGCACTAACGCAATATAAAACCCTTCTGTCCAAATTGGTGTATAACACATCTCTACTAACATCAAAGATAAAAAAACAAATACAATTCCTAAAATACAAGCTATTAAAAATGAAATTAATTTCTTCATTCATTCCCTCTTTTCCTAAACATTTTAAAAGAAAGACAAAAAAAAGAAAATGCATAAACATTAACTTTTCTTCTCAAATTCTTTTTTACAACTTGGACAAGTAATCACAATCTTTCCTCTACCACGAGGAACAC
>CAVKTV010000051.1:0-11951 GCA_963659075.1 Lachnospiraceae bacterium
TGATTAAGTCAATTAAAAGCACGCCTGCATTATAGTATGGATAATTTTTCATACCAATAGATGCTTTTCTATCTTTATCATAGGTTGGTTCTAAACTTGCGGCAATAGTATGATTCCCCATATCTATATTCCACAACTCTTTTAAAGAACCTCTTACGATTGTGTCACCATCCAAGTAAAGAATTCGGTCCAGATTAGCAGGCAATAATTCATCTAACAATAGTCTAGCTAACACAATCGGATTCCATCCAGACGTATTTATTTCAAAATCGAAATGCTTCTGCATATCATCAAGTTCTATAAAAGAAGTCTTATATCCATATGATTGAATATACTCTTCTATTTTTTGTTCATTTTCTTTAGTAACATTTAAAGACATTAAGTAAAAATGAATATCTTCAATATCCTTGTTATTTTCACAAACAGAAGTAATTGCTGCAGCGACTTGTGGAACAAATTTATCATTAAATGTATATAAAATATTCATACTCAATTCTTCCCAATAAACAATCTTAAATAAATCCTTGAACCAAAGTTCAATATCTTACGAATCATGACACTCATTTCAAAATCAAACTTAGAAATATGTAATTCTTCAGAATGTTTTCTTAATAACATCTTATGTTCTTCTACATATGCTTTCTGTTCTGTTGTTAGTACTTTACCAGTATTGGAATCATTTCTTAAACGGAAATAATTCAAAGGTTCATGAATGATATACACATCACCTAAGCAGGCAATACTTACCCAAAAGTCATAATCCAAAATATATTTAAAACTAGGATCAAATCCATTTACTTGTTCTAAAACACTTCTTCTAAATGTGTTATTTAAAGGAGCACCAAACAAATTTCTAGAAAATAAGCCAGCCCTAGCGATAACTTTTCCATCAACTAATCCACTTGTTTTATATCTTGTATAAGAACCTTTTGTATTTCCTTGCAAGTCTCTAAATTGTGTATCACTTTCTGACATGACTGCACTTGGATGATCAATCAAAGCAGTAACTTCTTTTTCTAAAGCATCATTCGCCAACATATCATCTGCACAAATCAATTTAATAAATTCACCTGTACAATGATTTAAACAATTATTCCAGTTTCCACTCATTCCTAGATTCTTTTCATTGAGAAATAGTTTTACTCTAGGATCAGAATAACTTTGAATCACTTCTACTGTTGTATCTGTTGAGTGATCATCACAGATTACAAGTTCTATATTTTTGTATGTTTGATTCAGAATACAATCAATCGTTTCAGAAATATAATCCGCATTATTATATGCTGGAATACATACACTCACTAATGGAAGATTATTTGTTGTCATGTTCTTTTTTCTCCATCAATGCGATTTTTTGCGTTAATTCTTTAATTTGTTCAGATTGTTTAGAAACTGCACTTGTCAAACGGAAAATAATCACCAAGGTAAAAATGAATCCCAAAAAGAAAATCATATTGATAGGTAAGGCAATTCCCATCAAATTAGCTAATAAATTTAATAATTCCGGAAAAATTGTTACAACTAAAACACAAAACAATAATAAGATCCAAGTTAATGTATATTGTAGATTTAACTTCTTTTGTTTAATTTGACTTACAAACAAAGAAAACGTAAGTAAGATCAAAATAATCAATACAATTCTTAATTGATATGTCATACCGCACCTCACTTATACTTTCTTAAATTCTCAATCAATATCGCTAAAGATACTTTAATCATGTAATAAACGGATTTACTTGCGCTAATAGAAGAAACACCACCCTGTCTTTCTTTCATTTGTACAGGAACTTCTAAAACTTTTAAATCTCTTTTTAATAACGCAACAATACTTTCTGGTTCTGGATAATCTCTTGGATAATCTTGCGCAAATAACGCAATGACTTTTCGATTGCACATACGGAAGCCAGAAGTAGGATCTGTAATTGTTTTACCCGTTAATAAATGAATCAATTTTGTGAAGTAAACAATACCTACCCTTCTCATGAAAGTAGATTGAAATCCTTCATTGTTAATAAAACGAGATCCAATCACCATATCTGCTTGATTAGTTTCTAATGCCTCTACTAATGTAGATAAATATTTTGGATCATGTTGTCCATCTCCATCTACTTGTACCGCAACATCATAATCATTTTCTAGTGCGTATTTATAACCAGTTTGTACAGCTCCACCAATTCCTAGATTAACTGGTAATGCGATATGGTTAATATTGTTTTGTTTTAAGATATCTAATGTGTTATCTGTAGAACAATCATTGATCACAACATAATCAAAATCAGGTGCATCTTTTTCAATCACCTTTACTGTATTTAAAATGTTTTCGCTTTCATTGAAAGCTGGAATAATAATTAATTTTTTCATAATAAAAATAGTGGCAGCCTTTTTGCCACCACTATTTTACTATATTTCCCCTAAAACTTAAATGTATCCTTTAAACCTAACCACTTTTGATCTTTGTCGGATAGATTCAAAGCTGTACCATCTGTTAAATGATATCCTTCTGCACTTGCGTTTCCTTGGTAATCACCTTCTAATTGAGGCCATTCGATGCCAATTTCAGGATCATTCCAAGCAAGTCCACCCTCATCATTCGCATGCCAGAAATCATTTACTTTATAACAGAATTCTGCTTCATCACTCAATACTAAGAAACCATGTGCGAATCCTTCTGGAATCAAGAATTGTTTCTTGTTTTCAGCTGTTAATTCTACACCATACCATTTTCCATATGTCTTAGAATCACTTCTTAAATCCACTGCGACATCAAACACAGAACCTCTGACAGCTCTCACCAATTTACATTGTGGGAAATTCTTTTGAAAATGAAGTCCTCTTAGTACACCTTTAACAGACATGGATTGATTATCTTGAACAAAGTTGATATCAAATCCTGCTTCTTTCATATCATTTTCATTGTATGTTTCCATGAAGTAACCTCTGTTATCTCCATGAACAGCTGGTGTAATTACACATAATCCTTCAATGCCACCAACATTCTTTTCTACACTAATTTGTCCCATCTTATAGATTCTCCATATCTAATTCATCAATATATCTCTTCACTGCATCTTGCCATGTTGGTAATGGTGTAAATCCATTTTCAACAAGTTTAGATTTATCTAATCTAGAATTAAATGGTCTAGCTGCTTTACTCAAACCATATTCTTCTGTTGTAACTGGAGTTACTTTTGTGGAATATCCCGCAACTTTATAGATTTCTTTTGTGAAATCATACCAAGAAATATATCCGCCTTCATTTGTTGCGTGATAGTAACCATACTTATCTGTTTCAATCATATCAACAAGTAATCTAGCTAAATCAAATGTATAAGTTGGTGTACCAATTTGGTCATTAACTACTTTTACTTCATCATGTGATTTACCAACTTTCAACATTGTCTTGATAAAGTTCTTACCATTCTTACCAAATACCCAAGCGATACGAACGATAAAGTATTTTTCTAATGTATTAGAAACCGCAAGTTCACCTTCTAATTTTGTTTGGCCATAAATATTCAATGGCTTGTAGTCTTTACAATCAGGTTGCCAAGGTTCTGTACCTTGTCCATCAAATACGTAGTCTGTAGAAATATAAACCATCTTGGCATCGATTTCTTTAGCGATATCTGCGATATTTTGTGTTCCGCCGGCGTTGATAGCTCTAACCTTTTCAACTTTATCGTCATCTTCCGCCATATCTACTGCAGTCCAAGCAGCACAATGTACGATGACATCTGGATTTACTTCTTTGATTGTTTTTTCTACCGCAGCTTTATCTGTAATATCCAAAGATACATAAGGTGCACTTGTCACTGCACTTCCATCCATTACCCCTGAATAAACAGGAGTAATATCTGTACCAATACCTTCATGTCCTCTTTTGGCTAGCTCATTCATGACATCATGGCCAAGCTGACCACACACACCTGTAACAAATACTTTCATTAGTCGATTACTTCTTTCTTTCCGTACATTTCTTCATAGTAATTTTGATAATCACCGGAGATGATGTCTTTCCACCATGCTTCATTATCTAAATACCATCTGATTGTCTTCTTGATTCCATCTTTGAACATTGTTTCTGGTAACCATCCAAGTTCAGCGTGGATCTTAGCTGGATCGATGGCATATCTTTGGTCATGTCCTTTACGGTCAGTAACGTGTGTAATCAAAGATTCTGGTTTTCCTAATTCTTCAAGAATGATCTTAACAATATCAATATTTCTCATTTCATTGTGTCCACCAATATTGTAAACTTCACCAACTGTTCCTTTACGGATGATCAAATCAATTGCCTTACAATGATCTTCAACATATAACCAGTCTCTGACATTTAAGCCTTCACCATAAACAGGTAATGGTTTATCTGCTTGTGCGTTGGCAATCATCAATGGGATCAACTTTTCAGGGAACTGATAAGGTCCATAGTTATTGGAACATCTAGAAATCGTTGTAGGTAAACCAAATGTTCTATGATATGCGTTAACTAATAAATCAGCACCTGCTTTAGAAGAAGAATATGGAGAAGAAGTATGTAATGGAGTTGTTTCTGTAAAGAACAAGTCTGGTCTATCTAATGGCAAATCACCATATACTTCATCTGTAGATACTTGGTGGTATCTCTTAACACCATATTTTCTAGAAGCGTCCATTAATACAGATGTACCAATGATATTTGTTTCTAAGAAGATTTCTGGATTTTCAATAGAGCGATCTACATGAGATTCTGCCGCAAAGTTTACAACGATATCTGGTTTTTCTTCTGCGAAGATCTTATCAATTGCTTCTCTATCACAAATATCTGTCTTATAGAATTTGAATTGTGGATTGTCCATGACATCTTTCAATGTCTTTAAGTTACCTGCGTATGTCAAAGCATCTACGCAAATGATCTTATCTTCTGGATGTTCCTTGAGTTCTAAAAATACGAAGTTGCTTCCAATGAAGCCTGCACCACCTGTTACTAAAATATTCATTTCTTATTTCTCCTTTGTCTGTTTATTAATTGGTCCTTGAATACTATTTTCTGCGATATTTCTTAAATATGCACCATAAGGACTCTTACCATATTTCTCTGCTGTTTCTAATAATTGTTTTTCATCGATCCATTTGTTGTAGAAGGCAATTTCTTCTGGAACAGAAATACGAATTCCTTGAATATGTTCAATACTACGAACATAGTTTGTAGCTTCAGACATGGATTCAATCGTACCTGTATCAATCCATGAAAAACCTCTACCTAATACTTGTAGATCTAAATCACCTTCTTTTAAATATAATTTATTTAAATCTGTGATTTCATATTCACCACGTGCACTAGGTTCTAATTCCTTTGCGTATTTCACAACACGATTGTCATAGAAATATAATCCTACTACTGCATAGTTACTCTTTGGTTCTGTTGGTTTTTCTTCTAATGAAATAACTTTTCCATTTTCATCAAATTCCGCAATTCCAAATCTTTCTGGATCATTGACATATTTGCCAAATACAGTCGCTCTATGATTCTCATCTGCGTTCTTTACAGCTTCTCTGAGTAATCTACCAAAGTGATTACCATAGAAGATATTATCTCCTAATACTAAGCATGCCGTATCATCTCCTACAAACTCTTCGCCTAATACAAATGCTTGTGCCAGTCCATTAGGAACTTCTTGTACTTTATATTCAAAATGAACGCCAAACTCACTACCATCACCTAACAATTGTTCAAAATTAGGTAAGTCATGAGGTGTAGAGATAATCAAGATATCTCTGATACCAGCTAACATCAATGTACTAATTGGATAGAAAATCATTGGTTTATCATACACTGGTAATAATTGTTTACTTGTTACACGTGTTAATGGATACAGTCTTGTACCTGATCCACCAGCTAGAATAATACCCTTCATATAGGATCCTCCATTTATTTACTATCATATATTAAAAGATGACGTAACGTCATCTTCAAGTATTATTTCTAATTAACACAATTTCACATAATTCATTCAGAATACGAACCCAATAATAATCTAGATGAATCATCATAAACTGCATAAATACAAATTGTTTTATTCGATAATGAATTCTTTTGTTTACTCAATGTTGCGCTATAAGTATTATCATACTTCAATGACATTGTAACTTCTTCTATATCACCACAATCATCATTGTCATAAATAACCGCTATTACATTCTTACAAGCATCCGTATGTTTTGGACCAGTCGCAATCACTTCAACATCATTACTTAACATAGATGTTTTTAGACTTACAGATTCTATGGATGGTTTTTCATCATCTCCACTAAATGATCTTTGTGAAACAATAGAATGATTATAACAATCCCACACAACAATATTGATACCTTCTTGTTCAAAAGAATATTCTGTATACTCATAGCCTAATAAGATAGAAGATACTTGTTCTTCACTAGCAGAAGAAGAAATCACATATGGTGTATCATCATCTAATCTACCATCTTCTCTTAAATAATCATTGGCTACTTTAGAATATGCTTCATCCCCATGAATGATTGCGAAAGAAGCTCTACCTTCACTACCTGCCACATTACCTGCACCAAGTTTACCTAATAGCACTTTATCTTCTTCTGATAGATTCGAAGAACCACCACCTTGTGAAGTCAATAAAATCGTATATTGATTTGTATCTAGATTTAATAAACCTTCTACATACTTCGATAGACTACCTTGACTACCATTCAATAGTTGAATATTTCCATTGTATTCATAGGCTGTTTCCGTTACAGATTCTCCATTAGGATCTGTACTATGAATATCCATCTTTACATATACAGCACTCATATTTCCATTTGGGACTTCTATCGTACTTGTAAATGTACCAGAACCTTGATAATCCATCATGTTATTCACAATATTTCCATCACTATCTTGAATTGTAACTTCTACACTATTCAATGTTCCATTGATTCCATACAAATCACTACATGTAAAGGATAATTCATTTTCTGATATCGAATCTAATACAACATTCATACCAATACCGCTACCTCGACTACGCATGCCACTTGAATTGTAGTTGATATTAGCTAGTTCATTTAAGAATGTTGAGTTCTTCGCAAACTCACGATTGATCATTTCAATACCATCTTTTTCAACCAATGTTTCTTCACCAGAGAATATATTTGTTCCAAGTCCTAATCGATTTCCTTCGATTGAAGCACCTAAAGAGGCAACGACTGTAGGAAATGTATCAAACGTGGAATAGCTTCTCATTCCTTCAGAGTTATTTTCTGTTGGTTGTGCATTGATATAGGCTGTATAGACTCTTCTTTGATAATCATCACTGACTTCATCACAGAAATCACTATCCATTGTTGGATGATCACCTGTTAAAACAATCGTTGTATTTTCATACCAATCTTGTTGTTGAATCCAAGAAATCAGTTCACTGACTTGTCTACTCGAACAAGACATGACATTGGCATATTGATTTCCTTCATGTTCATCTTCACACAAATCACAAACATACCCATCTTCAAAATGTGTATCTACCGTTAACATCGTATAGTTAAACGGTTCATCACTCGAAGCAAGTTGTGTAAGATCATCTTTTGCCCATTGAATCAACTTTTGATCTTCAAATCCCCACCAAACATAATAATCTTCAGGTAATTCACCCGTTTCTTTACGATAGTTTAAATCATGGATTTCATAATCACCATGCGATGTAAAATACAATCTTCTACCACCAAATGTGCCATCTGATCCACACGCAAACACTTGGTTATAGCCATTTTCTTTTAGAATATCACCTAAAACTGTCACTTCACCAAAGAAAGAATCTTGTGTATCCATGGAGTTTCCATCAATCCCCATGATAAGTGGTAATCCACTTGTAGAGGCAAATAATCCACCCATTGTCCAAGTTGTTCCACTTAAAGATACAGCACCATTTAATGTATCGTTTGTTCCTGAGAAATTCTCATTTTCTTCTGATAATTGTGTTAGTTCTGGAATATCATTTTCTTCAAAACCACCACCATTGTCTTCATCCGCATATGTCATTTCCATTGATTCCAAATAAATCATGACTAGATTTCTTTTTGTCTCTGGAAATGTAATATCTACACTAGAAGGATCTACATAATTTTCTTCTATAAAAGTACTATCTTCACCTTTATTAGAAAGATATTCTTTTACATCCAATTGATTATTAAATGTCACACCCGCAACTCCCATACAAAGAATAGAAATCACAACGAGTACTCTTTTCGCAATCACTCTTACTTTATTAGATGCATACGCAATAAATATCATAATTCCAATGACAACTGCCAAACAAATAATCGTTGGGATTCCTGCTTGATAGAAGAATTGCCAATACATGTCTGTACCTGTACCTTCTACAGGTGCAGTTAATTGATAGATAAGTTCATCCATCTTTAAATTAGGCCAAGTATTGAATAACCATTTCACAGTAAAGAATAATAATGCCGCAATCGTTGTAAGAATCGTCACAATAATAGAACTTGTCATTCCAAAATTCTTTTTCTTTGCGCGTTTTAAATTTTTCTTTTCTTGAGAGAAATGTTTCTTCTCTTCTTTCATCTTTTTTGATTGTTGTTTTAATTGTTCTTTTAACTGTTTTAATTTATATTTTTCTGAATCTAATTGTGTATTCGCATCATTCTTTGATTTTAAAGCTTGATTCACTTGTTTATTCTTTTCTTCAATTTCAGAATCATGAGCTTGTTTTTGTGTACGCAAAAAATTCTTGAACTTAGAAGGAGATTTCACTTCTTCTACAACTTGTTCTACAGTTTCTTTTTTTATTTCATGATTCTGCACTTCATGTTTGGCATATCTAGAGTGAGAATGTTTATGTTTATCTCTTTTCAAACGTTTATACATGATAATTATTTTAACATAGAATTAACATTCACATGTGAACAACTCAAAAAGCTAAAGTTTAAAACTTTAGCCCTATCTTTTATAGAAATGATTATTTGTACTACCAGGCGCTGAAGAACCTTTTTTCACCAAAACGATTTGAATACCTTCTAATCGTTTTCCAAATCCTTCACTACCTGAAGATTCGCCATTCTTTGCCCATCCTAGCCAGCCGTAGTCTTGACAATGCACACGATAATAAACATCGTATTGTTTTGCGATTTCACCTGTCAATTTGATTTGGATTGCTTCTAAACGTTTGGATTGTCCGGATGTGCCAGACATTTGATCATTACTTGACCAATTCTGCCAACCATAATCTTGTACGTGTGTGCGATATTGAATACCACCATTGAAAGATGAAGATAATTTAATTTTGATTCCTTCCAAGCGTTTGGATTGTCCGGATGTTCCACTCATCGCTCCATCGCCTACATATGATTGCCAACCATAATCTTGTACATGTGTTTGATAAGATACCTTATCATATACGCATGGTCGATTTGTAGAACCTGGTGCAGATTTTCCTTTTTCCACTAGTACAATTTGAATCGCTTCTAAGCGTTTAGAGCGCCCTTCCGTTCCTGCACTTTCACCATTCTTTGCCCAATCTAGCCATCCATAGTCTTGTGCGTGTACACGATAATAAATATCATACGATTCTGCTAACTCATCTGTCAGTTTGATTTGAATTGCTTCTAAGCGTAAAGATTGACCAGATGTTCCACTCATTGTTCCATTGGATTTCCAATCTTGCCATCCTATATTTTGAACATGCGTACGATATAAAACATCTCCATTCACAGATGAATTATTGATTTTGATTTTAATTCCTTCTAATCGTTTTGATTGCCCAGAAGTGCCAGACAAATCACCATTTATTTTCCAAGATTGCCAGCCATAATCTTGTACATGCGTTTGATAAGAAATGGATTCTGTATGATTTGTTAATTTTCCAAGTGATTCATTCTTTATAGCACCACATTTCACACATGTATATTGTTTGATACCTTCTTTTGTATATGTAGATTTTTGAATAATAGATCCATTATTCCATTGATGTGCAACTTTCTGTATAACCGTAACATCTTTTTTTGCGTTACATCTTGTACAATGGTGTGATTTACTTCCTTCTTCAGAACATGTAGCTTGTTTATCTATTGTCCAATTACTTGAATATGAATGTCCTAATACAGATATTGTAGTTGTGTTTATTTTTGTACCACATCTTGTACATTTCTGACTCTTCGTTCCACTTCCTGTACATGTTGGTTGTTTTTCAACTGTCCATGTATTTGAAGTTGCATGCCCCAATGCCGCAATAGAAGTAATATCTGTCTTTGCACCACACTTTACGCAATGATGAGACTTACTACCTTTCTCTGTACATGTAGCTTGTTTATCGATTGTCCATTCTTTGGAATATTGATGACCTGTCGCAGGAATTGATGTACTATCTGATTTTGCCTCACATCTTGTACAATGATGTGATTTGCTTCCTTCTTTTACGCATGTAGCTTCTACATCTACAGTCCATTCTGAAGAATAATCATGTCCAAGAGCGTCAACTACTTCTGTTTTTGTTTCACCACATGTTGTACAAGTATATGTTTTGATACCTTGTTCCGTACATGTTGGTTGTGTTGTGATTTCTCCATCATTCCATGTGTGGTTTTCACATTTTGTTTTATAAGAAGCATTGATTACAAATTGTGTAGATTCGCCTGTACAACTTAGAGTTACATAGAAAGCATCTGTATCCCAACTCATTTGGTTTATTACATACGCAATAATTCCATTTTGAATACCAGAAATACTAGGAGGTTGAGAAGCATTCGTTGTGGCAATTGTAAAAGAAGTTTCTTTTTCGTAAAGATGTTGATTTATTTCACTTACATATGCATCTACCCATTCTTGTGCTTTACCGTTTCTCACAAAATAATTGTTACTTAAACTTGTAGAACGTGTTCCATAACTTCCACTAGTATAAATAGAAGTATGTCCAGGATGTGCGATTGCCATCAATTCATCTGTTAATCCAAAATACACGTGACTGCTCTCAAAATCACCATAATCATTAACAGAATCATCCCATGTTGCGTCAATCTGATACCAAGCACCATCTAAATACACTGCATTCCATGTGTGCCCATCTGCCGTATCACGAATATCAGTGTTTGTTATTCCAGCTATATTCAAAAGCTTCGCATAAGCATCCGTATAAGATTGACATGTTCCAATCCCTCTTGTAAAAGCACTTTCAGCTGAAGACCAATTCAAACTATTATCATATTCCATATGATTGATTAACCAATCATGTAAATTCAAAGCTGTTTGATATTCGGAATCCGTTTTACATTGTGCAACAACATTACTCGCAATTTCATCTACACTTGGATGATTTGCATCTGAAACTTCCACATACATTTCTGAGCGTAGAGTATAATATGGGCTATCGTCCGAAGTTTTATACATCATATAAAAATTATAGTAATATGTTCCAGAAGCAGTCATTGTAAATGTATAATCCATCGAAGAACAAACATCCGTGTATCTTGTCCATTGTCCTCGGCTTGGATCCGCAACAACCTCATATGTTCCCTTATCTCCTGTACTAGAATAGCTTGGTGATTGCATCAAAAACTTACACTCACCATTTCCACCTTCCGCAGACACATGAAAAGTTGTTAACTCCCCTAAAATTGGTTCATTCCATTCTACTTTTAGTGTTATATTTCCATTTTCACTTGTTCTGGTATATAGATATTGATAATTCGTTTCACCTTCCGCATGTACATTTAATACACTACCAACTAACAACAAAAACGTTAAAAATACATACCCTATCTTCTTCATATTCTTAACCTCTTTCCCTAATATTTACTAAAATCATATCATAACTTATAGTATTTATGAGAATAGGATATAGATGTTTATGAATGAGAATGTAGAAGCTGAGAATGTAGAAAAAATTTTATGTAAAGTAGACAATATGAAATGACCTCCCAATAACTTGTAGTACCGAGGATCATCCGAG
>CAVKTV010000052.1:0-7042 GCA_963659075.1 Lachnospiraceae bacterium
GAATTCTTGTTTCATTGGATTATCTTCTTGATGAATATCTAACTGTTGTTCTGTACCATCTTTTAGATGTAAAAGAACATTTTTAATGACACCTGGTCTTGAATCTACATAGATATAACCTTTTGTACCTTGGATCATCATCCCATTTTTAGAAGAACTATCTTTCGCACCTATGCAAGTTGCGTAAAAACCATCATATTTCATTATGACAATGCCACTTGTATCAACACCATTAAAACCTAAGTTTGCTTCATAATTGAATGTTGTTGGTTTTCCAACTAACCCTTCCACAAAGTGAATGTTATAAACATTGATATCATATAAAGCACCACCATATAAATTTGGATCAAATGCTGGTAATACTTCTCCTTTTAGGTATGCATCATATCTACTAGAATATTGAGAGAAATTACATTGTATGAATTTAATATCTCCTAGTCGTGTTAAATTCTTTTGAATTTCTTCATAGTTTTGACTATAACGTGACATGATTGCTTCAAACAAATAACAATTATTATCAATCGCTAACGTCATGAGTTCTTTCGCTTGAGAGAGTGTAGAAGTGAATGGTTTTTCTACAATGACATTTTTATGAGAGAGAAGAGCTTTCTTTGTGTATTCATAATGCAAAGAGTTAATTAAACCAATATAAATCGTATCAAAAGAATCATCTTGTAAGAATTTATCATAGTCTGTGTAGAAAGAAGAAATGTGATATTGTTCAACTAATGGTTGCCCTTTGTTTTCATTTCTACACCACAAAGATACAACTTCAATATTTGTGTCTTGTAAAGATTCTAATGCGACTTTTACGATTCCACCATTTCCTACGATACCTAATTTCATTTGTTGTCCTCAATTAAATCAAAATGTACAAACGCATTCCAAATACCATCATCTAAAATATCTGTCGTGATATAATCGGCTGCTTGTTTTGCCTCATCTGCGGCATTTCCCATCGCTACACTTGTTCCACAAACTTGAAACATTGGAATATCATTTGCGCTATCTCCAATACCAATTGCGTTAAATGATTGAATATTGTAATAATCCAATATCTTTTCAATCGCTGTTCCTTTAGTAACAGAACCATTTGTTACTTCACCAATACAAAGTTGTTCATCTGGATGATCTACTGACTTTGTTAGGATGAATGGTTTTTCTAAATATGTTTCTAATTTAGGGAAGAGTGAATTCCAAGCGGGGCCATACGCACAAATCTTATAAATATGATCATTATCTTCTGAACCAAATGTTTCTGGATATGTTCCATTTTCCATGCATAGTTCAACTTGTCTATCTCGATTTGTTTCTCCACCCGAAAAATATTTCAGTAAGTATTCATAACCAACTTTTGAACAATAAGATCCTGCAGCTCCTTCTAAGCAATATCCTAAATCATTCTTTAAGATTGTCTTTTTGATTCTTGTGACATCTTCTTTTGGAATTGGATGATCATAGATTCTTTTCCCATCTGCGTAGACCATTCCTCCAGCTCCTAAAATAAATCCATCAATTTCATAATTTAAATATTTTTGAATTTCAGATAACGCTCTACCAGTACAAAGAAATACTTTATGTCCATTCTTTCTTGCGAGTTGTATTGCGCGTTCCGCACTTTCTGGAATCTTACCAATCTTTGTGGAATACAATGTTCCATCAATATCTAAAAATATAATCTTTTTCATGAATTAAGTATAAAGGAAAAAACAGAAATCTGTTCATGATTTCTGTTAAATAAAGAAATTTGTGACACCTAATTTTAGTTTTGAGTTTGTTTTCAAGTGAATATGTGTACCTGGTAAAAAACGCATAGAAGTATCTGGTCCTATTTGGAAAGTTTCGCCATCTGCTTTTATTTCTCCTTCTCCTTCATATACAAAAATCATTGTAGAATTTTCTTCAATCTTATCGATTTCACATTCATCCATACATATAATTCGTACTTCTACAAATCCACTCTTAATGATTGTTGTAGATGTATAACTATGTTCTTTGAAATCTGCAACTTCAGAGATAGAAAATACTTGCCCTGGTTCTTTGATTGTATGATTCACAGTTTGTCCTAAATGGACTTCTAAATAAACGCTATCTTCTAAAGCATCTACCATAATTACTTTATTCGTTGGAGTAACGATTCCATCATTCTTGCCTAAGTCTTGTGTGATTGGAATTAGATTGTCATCTTTTATTGAGATTCTGATTTTACCTTGTTTCACAAATAACATCTTATAGAACTGAAATCCTTCAGGTGACATACTCGTTCCTTCACCTAATGAAAAAACATATACACCTTCAATGACTTGTTCTTGAACGATTGTTGCGCTTAATGGAATGTTTAATTCCGCAATATTAAATACTTCATTAATTGGATATCTCATAACTTTTGCCCCATTACATAGCCACCATCTGACTCTTCTAAAATATTGAAACCCATCTTTTGATAGAAAGAACATGCTCGCACATTATCTTTCGCAACGCCTACCATGATTCCTTTACAATGATTCCTTCTTAAATCATTCAAAAGTATTGTCATTAACAATGTACCACTTCCTTTTCCACAACAAGTTTCTAATATATCAATATGTAAGTGTGCTGGATATTCATTGATATATTTTTGGTATTCAGAAATATCACAACGATATTCAAAAGATGGTGCTACTTCATGTATTCTTTGAAAGTAAGAAGGCATATATTCTAGAAATGCATTCCCATCTTCACAACATAATATATAGCCTTGTATTTCATTTTGATCATCTTGTAATAAATAACATTTTCCATAATCTAAATATGGATCACAATACATCAACAAAGAAAAATCATGATGTTGTTGATTCACTAGATTATCAGGACTCCCTGTATGAATACAAATGTCATGGCATCTTTTACGATACTGCGCTTGATAAGGAATAACTTTCATAGCACCTCCAATCATTCGAATATTTTATACCAAAACCACCATAATAAAAACCTCACATTGTGTGAGGCTTTCATTTTAGTCTGTTAAATCATCTCCATTAGACGCAATGACTTTCTTATACCAGAAGAAAGAATCTTTACGAGAACGGTTCATTGTTCCCTTACCTTCATCATCCATATCAACATAGATAAATCCATATCTCTTTCTCATTTCACCTGTACCTGCAGATACTACGTCAATGCATCCCCAAGTTGTATAGCCAATGACATCAGCACCATTTGCGATTGCCTTATCCATTGCGTCAATATGCTTTCTGTAATAATCAATTCTAAATGGATCATGGATAGAACCATCTGCTTCTACTGTATCGTATGCACCCAATCCGTTTTCAACGACCATTAATGGTAGATTATATCTTTGATAGATCATTTCTAGATAGTATTGTAATCCATCTGGATCAACTGCCCATCCCCAATCAGAATATTCAAGATATTCATTCTTCGCACCGCTTGAGAAGTTACCAGATACTTTATCTGTAACTTTATGTGTTGTTACTAGAGAAGACATGTAATATGAGAATGTGTACATATCAACTGTACCTCTAGCGAAGTCTTCTAGATCTTCTTCTGTGATATCAAGATGTACATTATGATCATTCCATAGTCTTGTTACATAAGATCCATATGCACCTAAACATTGTACATCACCACAATAGTAGATGTTCTTTTCCCATTGATGTTGGCAAGCTAAGATATCTTTTGGATCACAAGTTGCTGGATAATTTGTAATACCACAAATCATACAGCCAATCATATTTGTTGGATCAATTGCGTGACCAATTTGAACTGCTTTGGCAGAAGCTACAAATTTATAGTGTAGATGTTGATATGCTTCTTGGTATTCTTCATCACTATGTTCTCCACCCGCAAAGTCTAAGAACATGATTGTGTTATTGATTTCATTGAATGTTAACCAATTGTGTACCAAACCTTTGTATTCTGTAAAACATGTTGTAGCGAAACGTACAAAGTGATCAATTGTTTCTCTGTTTAACCAACCACCACAGTTTTCTTCTAGATAAAGTGGTGTATCAAAGTGCCAAATTGTTACAAGTGGTTCAATTCCATACTTCTTCATTTCTTTGAACATGTCACGATAGAATTCAACACCTTCTTTATTTGGTTCTTTTTCTAAACCTGTAGGATACAATCTAGACCAAGAAATAGACATTCTAAATTGTTTGAATCCCATTTCCGCAAATAACGCAATATCTTCTTTGTAGTGATGATATCCATCTACTGCTTCATGGTTTGGATAATGATATTCATCTAATACAGCGTATTTTGCGCCTTCAGGTAATTTACCTTCTCTTTCAAGAGTACAATGATTACCATCTTTATCAATGTATGTAATCTTTCTTGATTCATTCACTGTGCCACCTGTAGTGACGTCTGTCATAGCTGGTCCTCTACCGCCGAGGTTCCAACCCCCTTCATATTGGTTCGCAGCGACTGCTCCTCCCCATAAAAATCCTTCTGGAAAATGTGCCATTTATTTATCTCCTTTATTCCTTCTATTATTGTATCAAAGCGTTTACATTTTTAACATCATAAAAATGCGGTTTATGGCATGACCGCATTTATCCAAGAAAGTCATCTTTCGAATTATTAATTCATTAGTTTTTCAGCTTGTGCTAAAACACCTTTTCCATCCATCATTCCATACGTTCTCATATCAATGATATCCACTGGAATATTAGGATATTTACCTTTTGCCTTAGTTAACGCAAAGCGAACCTGTGGTCCTAATAGGATTACATCTGAGTCATCTCCCTTTTCACCTAATTCCGTTAAAGAATAGGCACTAATGTCATATTCTTTTCCTTGTTTCGCTGCCTCTTGTTTCATTTTTTCCACAAGCATACTTGTGCTCATTCCAGCGCTACAAAATAATGTTATTTTCTTCATGTTAATTACCTCTTATTTCTTGATATAAGAATAGTGCATCTTTAAAAATTAACATATAACGTTTAGGTCGGATTATATAAAAATCATGAATTCCGCAAAAAGAAGCTAGCTTTCAGATTTTTATTTCATGAGTTTTTCAGCCTGTGCTAAAACACCTTTTCCATCCATCAATCCATATGTTCTCATATCAATTGCGGATACTGGTACCTCAGGATATTTTCCTTGTACTTTTCCTAAAGCATAACGAACTTGTGGTCCTAACAAAATAACATTAGAATCTGAACCATGATCATCTAGTTCATTTAATGAATACGCACTGATGTCATATTCTTTTCCTTGTTTCGCTGCTTCTTGTTTCATTTTCTCTACAAGCATACTTGTGCTCATTCCAGCACAACAGAATAGTGTAATTTTCTTCATAACATTCACCTCTTATTTTTTCTGATATAAGAATAGTGAATTTCAAAAAGCTAATATATAATAATTTGGAAGGAGATATATAAATATTATGAATTTCGCTGAAACTGAACTAGCCGTACCACACTATGATGATCCAAATATTCCATTACGTGTCAAATACTATAAAAAAGTTAAAAATGATTTTGGAACACTCCCTCATTGGCATGATGATTATGAACTTGTTTATCTTTTAAAAGGACAATATGAATATAGAATCAATGATGACCAATTGATTCTACAACCTGGTGACTTTCTATTCATTAACAGTAGAGTATTACATTATGATTTGGCTATGACAGATTCCATTGAAACATATATGATTGTATTTCAACCTTCTATTCTTACAGGTAATAAAACAATCTTTGATACTTTCTTAAAACCGATTCAAGGAATCAATCCAATTGAATATTTATACTTTCCTAGAAATACACCACAATCTGAAGAATGTGGAAAATGGGTAAAAAGAATTGAACATTTATATACTGAACATAAACATTCCTATTATTTAACAGCGATTGCGTATTTGATATTTATTATGAATATAATTATTGAAGAATTCGCAAATCGAAATCCAGCATTCAAACAAATCACACCTATGGGTGAAATGGAAAAGAAAATGATCACGTATATCTATGAACACTTTTCTGAAAAGATAACACTCAATGATATTGCAAATTCCGCAAATATTAATACACATACATGTTGTGATATATTCAAACATTACTTAAATACTTCACCAATTGCGTATCTCAATTCATTTCGATTAGATATGTCCACTAGACTATTAACAAATTCAAAAACATCTGTACAATATATTTCTTATTCTTGTGGATTTGATTCAAGTGCGTATTTCATTAAACTATTTAAAGAAAGATATGGAATTACACCAATACAGTACAGGAAGCAAATGAATGAAAGGAAATCCAATGAAAAAAATCGTAATTAAACCTCATCACTTCATGGATATTATCAAACTTTATGGAAAAGGAATTGAAGTATTTCTCCCTGATGAGAATATGGGGCATGATTTCTACACAGTAGCGAATCAAATCATCAAAGATAAAAATACAATTCTTCAATTAACAATTCATGGCGATGATATATGTAAGCCATGTAAATCATATAAAGATCATTGTATTGATCCTTTAACCAGCATCCCTGGATTCACTACAAAGAATGAATACAACAAAACATTAGATGAGAGAATGGTTACATTATTTCAACTAAGTATTAATAAAACTTATACTGCGAAAGAACTATGTACGATATATTTAAAAAATCATGATTTGATATTCCAAATATGGAAAGAAGAAGACCATTCTATCACTTTGAAAAGACATGATTGGTTTGTAGGAGGAGCAACAAAATACCTGCAACCATGAAAAAATACCGGATGCCCCGTCCGGTATTGATTCAACTTTCTGCATGAATATGTGCTTGAGGAGGACACATCTATGCTTATAACCGGAGTATTATGCCATTTACGTTTGCCCAAACGTTTCTTCCGGTAGTTAAGCCACCATCTTAAGAAGTGTTTATTGGAAAGAGTGATGGTTAGCTCTAACTAACCATTATGTTAGCGTATGCTAACCACGGTGTCAACTCTTTTTTTATTTTTTTTGAAATTTTGTGAATTCAGATTAAAACTCCTACTTTTCTCAGCTTTTTAGCATATCACATAGAAAAGTTTTTACTG
>CAVKTV010000052.1:7052-11765 GCA_963659075.1 Lachnospiraceae bacterium
GTACCTTTTTCGGTACAGTGAATTTTTATTCATGGTTTATGATAATGGCACGTTCAAGGGATGCATCTTCATTCCTTAAAACAATAGCTGTTATCACACTTGCACCTATGTAGAAAAAGAAAGAGAGGTGGTTATCATGGGTAAAATTGATAGCGAAACAAAAGAGTATGTAAAGCGTCCAGAAGTATTTGTAGATTTGTTTAATCATTTGATTTATGATGGTAAAGAAGTAATAGATCCAAATCGTTTACAAGAATTGGATACTGCTTCAACGTTCATTCCATTTGATGAAAATGGAAAAGCATTTCCAGTTCAAAGATATCGAGATGTGTTAAAAAGTGCAGTTATCATGAAAGATGATAACGTTGCATACAATCTTATATTAGGAGTGGAAAATCAAACAACAATCCATTACGCAATGCCAGTTAGAAATATGGGCTATGATGCATTTAATTATGCAAGTCAAGTCAAGTCCATTTCTAAACACTCAAAATTCAAAAATGCGAATATGGAATTTCTAAAAAGATTGAAAAAAGATGATAAAATTATTCCAGTAATCACATTAGTTGTTTACTTTGGACAAAAGCCATGGGATGGACCAATGAGCATCTATGAGATGTTTACAACAAATGAAAAGGAAATTTTAAAGTTTGTTCCAAACTATAAGATGAATTTGATTTCTCCAGTATCCATGGAAAGAGAAGAAATTGATAAGTTTAAATCAAACTTCAAAGAATTAGCTGCATTCATCAGGTGTGGCAAAGATAAAAAAGCGATGCAGGAACTAGTAAAACAAGAAGCATATAAGCATCTTGATCCAGTAGTCGCAAATATCGCAAATGATGTAACAAATGCAGGATTGAAAATAGAAGTCAATCAGGAAGGAGAAGTAGATATGTGTCTAGCAATAGACGGAATGAGAGCCGATTGGTTAGCAGAGGGAAAAGCTGAAGGAAAAACTGAAGGATTAATGGAAGCTACGGTTACTTTTGCGAAAAATATGCTTTCCAAAGGAAAATTTACTAATGAAGAGGTTGCAGAATATTCCGGACTTCCTCTTTCTAAAGTAAAAGAATTAGCTGAAGAAAAATAAGTTATAAAACAAAAGAAGTGTAGCTACCGTTTTATTGGTTTATCTACACTTCTTTTTATCTGTTTAAGTCACATATTCAATCACTGTCTTTCATCGTCAAGTTTTGGAATCGCAATTGCCATCAAAGCACTCACGACCATTCCAGCGATGCCTAAAACAAAAACAAGAAAGAAACTCCATCCCCATATACTGCCATCATAGTTTTTTAAATCTGTAATTTCTTGTATTTTATTTGCGAATAAGACAGCTATTAGTATATGGATAATCAAAATTATTGCGATAACGATTATCCAAAACAACACTGATCCATCTATTAGATTCATACATTCTCTCCTCAAATTATTCCATATTTCTTCATCGCATTTACTAAACCATCCCGATTAATATCTTCTGTTATGTATTCTGCGATATTCTTTAATTCTTCTGCCGCATTTCCCATTGCGATACTATGTGCACACACTTCAAACATGGATGCATCATTCATAGAATCACCAAACGCAAAGGATTGTTTTGGATCACATCCTGAAAGTTCCATCATCCTTAAACAACCTTGGCCTTTATTCACACCTTTGTATGTCAGTTCCCCTGTTGTAGCGCCACCTCTACCATAAGAAGCTGTTGTACTGACATAATCTAATTGATCACTCTTTTCTTTTAACCATTGATTCTCTAATTCTTCATTTTGAAAACTCATATCACACGCAATCACCGGAGAACCATCATATTCATGAATTGGTCTCATATTCCAAGCAGCCAATAGCTTTTTCTCTTCTTCATTAGAATCTTCTGTTGATTTGTGAACAGTATCTATGATTTCTTGATATTGACCAGCACTCGCAAACAATTCATTTTCACAAGATAACATCACTTCAGCTTTATATCTTTTCACTTGTTCATACCAATGTTTTAATACGTCATTTGGAATCGGTGTCAAAATAGAATCTTTTCCTTTTTGTTTGATTCCTCCACCATCTGAAAAAACATAACCATCAAAACCAAGATCTAATAGTTCTGATATTCCACCATAATTTCTACCTGTTGAAATAAAACATAAATATCCATTCTTTTGTGCTTGATGAATCGCATCAATTACACTTTCTTCAGGAACAAGTTTTCCACTAGCACTATCTACCAATGTTCCATCAACATCAAAAAATAAACAACCTTTCATAACTCCCCTTATATTAGACCATAATGTTTTAACGCATTATAGATTCCATTTTCATCCACATCATCTGTAACGTAATCTGCTGCTTGTTTGATTTGATCACTGCCATTTCCCATCGCAATACCATGTCCTACGACTTCCATCATTTCTAAGTCATTGGAACTATCACCAAATCCATATGTATCTTTTGCGTCTACTGAAAACATGTCCAAAACACGTTCAATTCCAGATCCTTTGGTTACACCACTAGCGGTAATTTCTCCACCAGTTCTCCCCATAGTAGCGTAGTAACCACCCGCAACAACTGTATGTAAAGATGCTGGAACTCTTGCGAAAAAGATATCTGCGGTCAATTCACTTTGAAATGAAAAGTCCATTTTTTGAACACCTTCATTTTGATATTCATCAATCAATTTCATACCTCTTCTATCATAGTAAGCTTGAATATCTGAATCTATATTACGTTCAAAGAAGTGTTTTCCCATACGTATTCTTTCATTTTGATTTTGGTATGTATATGTAGTTGTTAATAGTCCATATCCACCACCTAAATTTCCGCAAATACTTCTTAGTCTTTCTACTACACTTGGATGGAGATTTCTTGTTTCTAATATTTCTCCATTATAGGCAATCCCTGCACCATTCGAGAAAACAATTCCTGGTAATACAAGTTGGTCAAAATATTCTTGTGCCATGCGATATCCTCTACCAGTACAAATAAAACAATGATGGCCATTGTCCATTGCTTGATGAATCCCATCGATTGCACTTTGTGGAATCTTTCTTTCTTTTCTAGAAATCAAAGTTCCATCCATATCAAAAAACAAATATTTTTCACTCATGTATCTCTCCAATCTGATATTCAAAACAATGAATATCTTTGTTTTCCATTTCATCTTTTCTATCTAGTACATCCATTAATATTGGATAGACATTTTTATGGGATACTAATAATACATTTTCTTGATCTTTACACATATCTGTAATATCCCTAATAAATTCTTTTAGTCTTTTCTTAATATCCTCAAGATTTTCTCCATCAACATTAGAATATTTAATGTTCTTTAATTCTTCTGTTATAGGACTACCTTCTAGTTCACCATAGTTGATATCTTTTAAACGATCATCCATTTGATACAATTGTCCATCTAAAATAATATCTGCGGTATCTCTTGTTCTTTCACTTGTAGAGACGAATACATGTCGAAAAGAAATGTCCTTTAGTTTTTCTTTTAATTGTTTTGCGTGTTGTATTCCTTTATCTGTAAGTGGTGAATCACATTGTCCTTGTATTCGATTTTGTGCGTCAAATAAAGTTTCACCATTTGATACAAAGTAATAATTGATTTTTTTAGAAAAATGAATTTGTCTATATTCTTGTGCACTTACTGGTTCTTCTTTCATGTACCAATTTCCATCTTCATATGTAAATACACAAATCCCGCAATTAGGCATCCATGGTTTATTTTGTGCGTTTCTTTTTTCAACATATGCTTCTTGATCAAAGTTTAGTAGTGTCTTCATCAAATGCATAATATAAGAACCATGAGAAACAATTAATACACGATCATGATTAGAACAATTCTTTAATATCTTATCAAACGCAATTCTTGAACGTTGATCAAATAGTTTTGTAGATTCGCCATGAAACTCTGTCCAGTCATCTCTCATTCTTTCGCCCCAAATCTGTGTACGGAACTTTTCGATTGGTTCTCCATCTAAATCGCCAAAATCAAATTCTTTTAATTCTTTCATACAGATTGGTTGAACATTTTGATAGGCACAAATGATTTTTGCTGTTTTTAACGCTCTTTCTGATGAAGAAGTATAGGCATGTTGAAAAGATATATTTCTTAATACAGATGCAATTTCTTTTGCGTCTTCAATTCCTTGGCTTGTGAGTTGAGAATCACAACTTCCTTGCATTCTACCAACTTGGTTAAAGATTGTTTGTCCATGTCTTACATAATAAAAATCTACTTTCATAAAAAACTCCAAAAATATTGTATCAAAAAACAGAAGAAACCTATTACATCATTTCTTCTGCTTTTACTAAAATATTACAAATTGTATCTAAATGATTTACTTGAAAGTATTTCTCTTCAAATGGAATCCATCTTTCGATAAACATATTCACTTTATCTGGATTTCTTTTTTGTATTCTTTGTATTTGGAATTCTGGCTCAATAGTTAGATATATCAAATAATCATATAGCTTTCTTAAATCAGGATGCATAGAATAAGAACCTTCTATGATTGTATATTGTTTTTGTTTGATGGTTTTTGAATGAGATACTGTAAATGTCTTACAATCAAAAGGACTATAAATAATATCTTCATTTGTATGTAACTTTAAACCTATTTCTTCATAGAATCTTTCTCTATCTACATTTCCACCTGGTTCTTCAAATCTTTCTTTTGTACGTTGAAAAAAAAAAAAAAAGTAATCATC
>CAVKTV010000053.1:0-10446 GCA_963659075.1 Lachnospiraceae bacterium
AGCAGGAAACGCTGCAGCTAGTCAATTAGAAGATATTTCATTTTCTGATATAGAAGAATATCTTCCACTCATGAAGATCAAAAAAGTTGCTTAGCAACTTTTTTTTCTCCTTTTTTGAGGATTTTAAAAAAAATCTGTGAATAAGAATAGTGAAGGAGAGTGAATGGAATGAAAGATAACGAAGTGAAATTCAAACAATTTGAGGAAGAATGCAGAAGATATCTGTATGAGAAGGAGGTGATAAAGGAATTAGAAAAACGATTTGTTCAAGTGAATACAACAAATACTTATTTTACAAATGTTAGAAGAGAAGATCCATTGAAGAAATATCGTTTTCTAGAATCACATATACGACATGTAGATGATGTTTTTAGTGGTTTAGAAAGATGTTATGGATCTACGATAGCTCATAAAATCAAAGATAAAATGATTGGAATGCAATCGGACTCTGAAAAGAATGAAGAATCTTATAAAAACATTATTCTACATGTATTGAATATGTATCAATCAGGAGTACGTCTATGAAAAAGATATTTCATTTAATGATGCAAGTGTTAGTATCAATCACAATGATTTTTACAAGTCCGTATATATTTACTGAAATACATGCGGATGGATTAGATGTAAGAAATGCAATTAGTCAAATCATAGGTTCACATGTGAATACAACCTATCATTATTCTTATGATGGTGGTAAATATTTTGATCGAATCTTATCTAGTGATGATAGTGATGAATTGTATAGTATTGGATTAGATTGTACATCTGGTACTCTCGCAATCGTTTCTAAAGCAATTCGTAATTCCGGTGCAGATCCATATGAATATTTTGGAGAATGTAGAAATTATTTAAACAATGTATATCCATATGAATTATCAACACATTTTACAAATATGACAAAAGTTGCGGATAACATAAGTGATTCTTCATCCTTATTACCAGGCGATATCATTGTTTATGGGCAAATGGGTGAAAAAGGTCATATGAATGTTTATTGTGGAAACAATGAAACATTTGATTTTGGTTCTAATGGAAATGGAGCAATTGGTAACTACAAAGGCTTTTCTAAATATGTAACGTTTAAAAATGCAGCTACTTCCACAACAGGTTCCTATGGCATATCAGCAGTATATCGTTTAAACATGAGTCAAACGATACAATATTCCATTATTAAAAAATCTAGTGATTCACAAATATCTAATACTTCACAATATTCTTTAGCGACTGCGACATTTGGGGTATATACAAATAGCTCCTGTAGTGAAGAAAGTAGAATTGATACATTAACAACAGATTCCAATGGATACGCAAGTGGTAGTGCTGTAGTAAGTAGAGATGTTCAAACAATTTATGTCAAAGAACTATCTGCACCAATCAACTTTATGATTTCTGATACTTCCATTCATACAATTGTTTTACAAAATGGTAGTGGTTCTACAGAATTCATAGATACACCTTTATATGCATCTCAAACAATTGAAATTTATAAGATTGATCAAGAAGGTAAAAAAGATGCAGCACCAATGGGCGAAACAGAATTCACAATTGATTATTATGATACTTTAGCTTCTATTGAGAATTTATCCCCTTATGCTTCATGGACAATCAAAACAATTGGAGAAACAAGTGAATCAGGAACTAATTATGTAGCACGTATGGATGATACATATTTAGTTTCTGGCAATTACATCAGAAATCATGACAATCAACCTGTCCTACCAATTGGAACGATTGTTATCAAAGAAACAAAAGCAGCGAGTGATTACACGATTGAAGGTGGTTTCTTAGAAAATGGTGTACGAGTAAGTTCTACTGAAAGTATGGTAGTTCAAGTTGTGAATGAAAATGGATCTATTGTCATGAAAGCAGGAAACCAAATATCAAACGGTTCCTATCAAAAAGAAGAAACTGTTATTCGTGGAAGTTATGAGATACAAAAGAAAGATTTGGAATTAATGAATGATGTAACAGGTGGAGTACGTTCACAAGGAAATGCATCATTCGCAAATGCTGAATTTGATTTATATTATCTAGGCGATGGTTCTAATCAAAACGTATCTATAATGATTGATCATGATGGAGATGGACTAGGTGATGGTAGTGAATATTTGCCAAGTCAAACAAGTCCAATTGATCATATTGTATTAGATGCATCTGGTCATTACACTGCACCGAATGAAACGTATCTTGCGTATGGAAATTATCGTTTAGTAGAAACAAAATCACCAGTTGGATATTCCAATTTAGATGTACAAACAAAAACACCAATTACGATTTCATTTACAATTCAAAACAATCGTGAACATTTATCACTAGAAGCATATGACAAAGTTTATGAAGGTGATATTCAAATCTTAAAAACACAAAATACTACAAATACATCTGCCTTTACAAAACCAGAACAAGGCGCAGTGTTCGCAATTGTATTAAAGAAATATGTATTGGAAGAAGCGAATGGAAGAGAAGTAACAAGAGATATTGTTATTGATGCATATCATAAGGCTGAAAGTTGGCATGGTTTTGATGAAAGTCAACATGAAGTGAAAGGTTATACTCCAATGGAATATGATTTGATCACAACAGATATCAATGGTAGTGCGAAATCTAAAAAACTAGCGTATGGTGATTATTATTTAGCACAAGTTTCGTCTGCTTCAGAATTAAAAACAATTGAAGATATTGAAGAATTTTCGATTCATGAAGAATATCAAGATACAATCGTATTTCACGCAACAAATGATACAAAAGGATATTTATTGAAGATATTCAAGAAAGACGCAGATACAAATCAAAGAGTTACTTATACTTCATCAGCGTTTAAGATTCATATGTTAAAAGATATAGAAGGAAATGACGTTTCCAATAAGACAACAAAAAATACTTCTATTTCTTCTAGACTTGTAAATGGATATGTTGTGCAAACACTAGGTGAAAACACAAATCAAACAAACTACGATGTGTTTATGTGTGCCTCTTTAACCCAAGCAATTTCAAATGATGCTTTAGAAGAAGGTGTATTCTATGGTGTTTCCAATAGTAAAGAAAATAATGTTGATAGTTGTACATGTTTACCAGTTGAATTGATGCCTGGTGAATATCAACTAGAAGAAGTCGTTACAAGTGATGGATTTATGACATCTTCTCCATTGCAATTTACGATCCATGAAGATTCCATAACACGTGTCAATGAGAATAAACAAAATATCATTGAGATAGAATTTGAAAATAAACGTTTGACAGGTGATGTTTCTTTCACAAAAGAAATTGTTCATTATCAAGATGCAGATGAATCACTGATACAAGATGATTTAACACAATTTGGTTTTACGCTATATGCGAAAAATGATATTTATTCTCCTGATGATGGAACAATATTAGTAAAGAAAGATGAAGTTGCTGTGAAACTAACAGATAACACCAATCAACCATATGAACAACTAAAAGAAGTTCATCCTGATGAAGATGGTAATTTCTCATTTTCATCACTTCCTTTAGGAGAATATTATTTGAAAGAAACAACAGTACCAAAAGGATTTATCAAAAATGATGAAGTTTGGAATATTGTTATAAAACAATCTAAATATGATCATTACATCAAAGAACAAACAAGTTTGCCATTTGGAATGGGTGAAGTTGAAGATGGACCAGTTAGTGAGAGTGATATTTCAATCACAATTAATGAAGAAGAAACAAATCATTATCAAATACAAAATGAACCAACAAAAACAGAAATCTCAAAAAAAGCAATTACAGGCAGTGATGAACTAGAAGGTGCTACTTTACATTTAAGTGGTAATGGAATTGATTTGACATGGATTTCCGCAAACAAACCATATCGTATTGAAGGTTTACCACAAGGAGAATATACATTGTCTGAAATAGGTTCACCAAATGGATATTACTATCATGAAGATATCACATTTATTGTTGATGATAAAAATGAAGTAAGAAAAGTAGAAATGAAAGATCAACCAATTCAGTATCAAATCAAGAAAGTGGATGAAGAAGGTAATCCAGTGCGTGGTGTAAAACTGAAATTGTTTGATCAAACAGATCGTTGTGAAATTGCATTAGAGAATGATGGTATTACAACAGCAGAACCATTTGTTTTAGATCAAATATTGATTTCGGAACATGAATATGAATTGATTGAAGAAGAAATCGTAGATGGTGTATTTCAAGCTACATCATTAACATTTATTGTTCCAAAAGTATGTAAAGAGGAGTGTATAACAATAACTATGGTGGATCAAAGAGTAGGAATCGTTGTCAGTAAAGTGGATGAAGAAGGACAGTCTGTTATTGGCGCAAAGATGCAAATCTTAAAAGCTCTACAAACAGAAGAAGGAACCATTGTCGTAAATGAAGAGGAACCAGTTGTCTATGAATTTACAACAAGTGATAAGTATGAAGATATCTCAGAATATGTAAAAGGAAGTGATGAGAATACAACATATTGGTATATCTTAAGAGAAGTAGAAGCTCCATTTGGATATGAAGTGATGAAGGATATGTCTTTCTCTGTTACTGGTACAAAACAGAACTATCAAACATTACAAGCAGTTGATGTGAAAAAAGATTATGATCTCCAAATCATAAAGAAAGATGAATCTAATCAACAATTATTGAAAGATGCTGAATTTACACTTTATCATCAAGATGGAACAATTGTAAAAGATATTAATGGAAATGAATGTGTTTCTAAAACAGATGATAAAGGTGTTGTTTTATTTCAAGTTACATATAACGAAGGCGATTATGTAAAAGAAACAAAAGCACCAGAAGGGTATCATTTAAATGAACAACAATTTAATATTTTGTTGAATGATGAGTATGATTTTATAGAACCAATTGTTATAGAAGTAAAAGATAAAAAGATTGAAACTGTTATTACGAAGGATGCGTTCCATTTATGGGAATATGGTGCAGTAATGGCAATTTCATTGATTGGTTGTATTTATTTCATGAAACAAAGAATGATGCATTAAAAGAAAGGAAGATTTGTGATCTTCCTTTTATAATACTTTAAAAAGTAAATAGATGATAACGATAACAATGATGATTCCAACAAGCCATAGAATAGAATTGTTTTTCTTTTCTTCTTGTGTTACTACCATATCATTTTCATATAATTGCAATGTTGTTGAGATTCTTTTTAACCATGTCTTAGCCATCGTTTCAGAAATATTTACGTTTTCTCCATGAGTAGCATTATTACAATTGATGCGAATATCATGAAATAGACTAGATTGCGAATGTGTAATATAAGAACAACTATTTAAGAATGAAATACGATTGTAAAGTGTATCAGATTGAATCTTTTGAATGGAAATATACTTTTCATATTTTTTTTCTGAATCATAATAAAGAATTAAAGACTTTGTAAATTGATCAACACAAATACGCATATTAGTCGCAAATGAAGTTTCATCAAAAGAGAAATGAATGTTTTTATTAGCTTTCTCATAATGTTCTAAAGCTTTATGGTAATGTTCAACGGTTTCTTTTGAAATAGTCATAGGCTTTTGGACACAAATATCATATTCGTATTGAATGCCTCTTGCCTTTCCATAGATGGATTCAGTGTTGAATTTTGTTTTCTTATCTGTATAACAGAAGTGAGAAAAAGAATGATTTTGAAGCTGTGATTGTGTAATAAAGTTTTTACTATCAGGATCTATCGCACCAATAAATGTAATCGTATCATTTGGATATACACCCATCTTTTCATAATATATTTTTGTATACCCTACAAATACAGAATGTTTTTTATCATCTTGAAAAACAGCATATGAAATATGTGCTTGCGGATCACCTGAGGTAGTATGACCACGAAATTGAATGTCCATTATTTTTTCCTTTCATTTATGTATCAAGTATATCACGTAGTTTCGCTATAATTTTGTGTTTTTGAGAAAGAAATCATTAAAATTCTCACATTTTTATCACATAAAATATTTATAGATTCATCAAAAATTTTTCTATTTCTTTTGTGTAAACGCTTTCTTAAAATATTTATATCAAGTGAGGAACAGAAAACACTCACACAGTAATAGGAGGGAATAATTTTCCATGAACAAGTTTTCAAAAGTTTTACTTGCTAGCACAATGTCACTTGGACTAGTTGCATGTTCTAGCAGCACATCCACTTCTACAGCAAGTGGATCATCCACATCTTCAGGTGGAGCTTATGCTGACAAAAAAGTCGGTGTAGCAATTTATCAGTTTAATGATAACTTTATGACATTATTCAGAAATGAACTTGAAGATTATCTCGTAAGCAAAGGCTTCTCAAAAGACAACATCACAATTACAGATGGTGCTAATGACCAAGCAACACAAACAGCACAGATTGATAACTTCATTACACAAGGTGTTGATGTAATGATCGTTAACCCAGTTAACTCATCTTCTGCTCCAACAATCACAGATAAGGTTACAGCTGCTGATATTCCATTAGTTTATATCAACCGTGAACCTGATGAACAAGAAGAACAAAGATGGGAAGATGAAGATCTTAAGGTTACTTATGTAGGTGCTGATGCTAGACAATCAGGTACATACCAAGGTGAATTGATTCTTGAAACAGATACAAAGGGTGACATCAATGGCGATGGTGTAATTTCTTACATCATGATCGAAGGTGACCCAGAAAACGTTGATGCTCAATATAGAACAGAATATTCTGTTAAGGCATTAGAAGATGCTGGTATGAAGGTTAAGTTACTTGATGATGAAGTAGCTAACTGGGACCAAGCACAAGCTCAAGAAAAGGTTCAAAACGCTATTTCTAAGTATCCAGATGCTGAAGTAGTATTCTGTAACAACGACGCTATGGCATTAGGTGCTCTTGAAGCATTAACAGCTGCTGGCAAGACAGTTGGTAAAGATATCTATCTAGTTGGTGTAGATGCTTTAGCTGATGCATTAGATAAAGTAGAAGCTGGCGAAATGACAGGTACAGTATTAAATGACCATATTTCTCAATCTCATGGTGCTGCTGATGCTGCTATTGATTACATCGATGGTAAGACAGTTGAACATAAGTATGTTAAGGACTATGTAAAGGTTACTACTGACAATATCGCTGACATTAAGAAAGATCTTGGATTAGACTAATTTCTTAAAGTAAACAACTGAGTACGGGTGCGTATCGTACCCGTACTCTTCAATTATTAAAAATATTTAGATTTTAATCACAAATGTGATGAAGTATTACGGAGGATAAAATGGCGGAATACAAACTTGAACTCAAGGGTGTATCCAAGTCGTTCCCTGGCGTTAAGGCACTTGATAACGTGCAGCTGTCTCTACGACCTGGATCAGTACTCGCATTGATGGGTGAAAATGGTGCAGGTAAATCAACATTGATGAAATGTTTGTTTGGAATTTATCATATGGATTCTGGTGAAATTTATATCGATGGTGAGAAAGTGGAAATTAAAGATCCTGATGATGCAATGGATAAAGGTATTGCGATGGTGCATCAGGAATTACAGCCTGTCCCTGCAAGGTCTATAGCCGAGAATATGTATCTTGGAAGATTCCCGGTACACAAATATGGACCACTTCAAGTCATTGATCATAAGACAATGAATGAAGAAACAGAAAAATGGTTAAAACAATTAGGATTAGATTTTGATCCAACATCCTTGCTTGGAACATTATCGATTGGACAGATGCAATGTGTTGAAATTGCTAAAGCGGTATCGCATAACGCAAAAGTAATTATTTTTGATGAACCGACATCTTCTCTTTCTGATAAAGAAGTTGAATTCTTATTTAAGATTATGAATCAATTAAGAGACCAAGGTGTTGCGATGATCTATATCTCTCATAAAATGGATGAAATCAAGCGTATTGCAGATGATGTTCAAATTATGCGTGATGGACAATACATTGGTACTTGGCCAGCGAAAGATCTTTCAATTGATGAAATTATCGCAAAGATGGTTGGCCGTGAAATGACACAGATTTATCCAGAACATTCTCATGAAATCAAAGATGTAATTCTTGAGTGTGATGATATTTGTTCTATTCATGAAAAGAGTTTCCAACATGTATCTTTCAATGTTAGAAAAGGTGAAATTGTTGGATTTGGTGGACTTGTAGGTGCACAACGTACAGAACTGATGGAAGGTTTGTTCGGTATACGTAACTTATCTTCAGGAACTGTTAAAGTAAATGGACAAGAAGTAAATATCAAAAAACCAAAAGATGCTATGAAAGCTGGTTTGGGAATGATTACAGAAGATAGACGTGGTAGGGGCATTGTTGGATGTCTGTCCATCAAAGATAACGTTGGTATCACAATTTATAACAAATATCTCAAAGCTGGATTTGTATTAGATCACGCTGCAATCAATAAAGTTGTAGATGATTCAATTCAACAGTTGAGTATTAAGACTCCTAGCATGCAAACATTAATTAGCACTTTATCTGGTGGTAACCAGCAGAAAGTTATTGTTGCTAGATGGTTGGCAAATGATCCTGATATTCTCATTATGGATGAACCAACAAGAGGTATCGATATTGGAGCTAAGCATGAAATTTACGAAATTATGGAAGATCTTGCACAACAAGGAAAAGCAATTATCATGATTTCCTCTGAAATGCCTGAATTAATTGGTATGTCAGATAGAATTTATGTCATGAGTGAAGGTAAATTGACAGGTGAGATTACAGACCGTGCTGAAATGACACAAGAAAAGATAATGAGTTATGCTGCTCAATATTAAAAGGAGTATAGAAAATGAAAAAGGATTTTAATTTAAAGGACTTTTTGATTAATAATGGCGTTATTGTCGTTATGATCATTCTTGTCCTATACACAGGTTTTACAAGTAGTAATTTCTTTACTGTAAAAAACTTCCTTAATATCGCTTCTAATATGTCTTATAGACTTGTTATTGCGTTAGGTATTGCAGGTTGTGTTATTACAGGTGGTTGTGATCTATCTGGTGGTCGTATGATAGGTTTTGCGGCATGTATTTCAGGAACATTACTACAAAATATTGATTATTCTCAAAAATTCTTCCCAGGTATGGAACCATTAAATCCATTCCTAGTAATCTTAATTGTTATGGTGATTTGTGGAATCTTTGGAGCAATTACAGGTTCTTTCGTTGCTTATCTGCATGTTCCACCATTCATCGCTACATTAGGTATGATGGATATTATCTATGGTTTAGGTTTGATTTATACAGGTGCTACACCTTTAGGTGGATTTACTAGAGCTTATACAACGTTCTCGACGGGTAAGTTCTTAGGCGTATCTTACTTGATTTGGATTGCATTAATTGTTATGGCAATTACATGGTTTATTTTCAACATGACACGTCATGGAAAATACATGTACGCAATTGGTGGTAATGCACAAGCAGCTGAAGTTGCTGGTGTTCCAGTTCAAAAGACATTAGTAATTATTTACGCGAAAGCTTCCGCATATTTCGCTCTTGCTGGATTTATGTTAGGTGCTAAGGCAGGTGGATCTTCTGTAAATACTGGTCTATCTTATGAAATGGAAGGTATTGCAGCGTGTGCACTTGGTGGCGTATCCGTTACTGGTGGACGTGGTAAAGTTTCTTCTGCATTGATTGGTGTTGCAGTACTTGAATTATTAAAGGCTGCATTACAGTACTTAGGTGTAGACCAAAACGCACAGTATATCGCTATTGGTATCGTTATCTTGGTTGCTATTACACTTGATATTCGTAAGTACGTACAAAAGAAATAATTTGTATAAAAAAGAAATGTATTACAAAGCGTTCTTTGGAACGCTTTGTTTATTTCTTTTGGAAGTGAGATAATAGATACAACAGAAAGGTTTTATGTTTTATGAGCTTTACAGAATTTATAAATGAATCTTGGGTAACATTATTATTAACGGTTTTACCTCTATATTATGCTTTTCAATTATTAAAAAATAATAAATTAGAAATGATTAGACCAAAAGGTAGCAAAGCAATTGAAAAGAAAAAAAGAAAACCATATTGTCATGATGCTGGCATGATCATGTTAGTGACTGGTATTTGTATGGGATGTATTACTGTTATTCGATTGTTTTCTCCTGTTGCTAGTTTAATTGGAACAATTATTGTTTTCAGTGGTTTTATTTTTACTTGGAAAAGGACTTATGATGCATATGAAAGATGAGTATAAGGTTGTATTAGTAGATGATGAAATCGATGTAGCTGAAAGAATATCGCATAAGCTCAATTGGAATGAGATTGGTTTTGAAGCACCCGTTATTTGTAACAATGCTTTAGAAGCATTGGAAATTTGTGAAAAAATCAAGCCTGAAGTCGTTATGACAGATATTACGATGCCATATATGAGCGGCTTGGAATTGGCACATAAACTAAAAGAAGAATATCCTAATATTCGTATCATTATTTTTTCTGGGTATGATGAATTTGAATATGCACAAGAAGCTGTTCATATTCA
>CAVKTV010000053.1:10456-11660 GCA_963659075.1 Lachnospiraceae bacterium
GAAGAATATATATTAAAACCAATTGATTCTGAAAAATTGATGCAGATTTTTGAAAGAACAAAGGAATCATTAGATAAAGAATATGATGAAAAACAAAATATTCATAAACTAGAATCTTACTACAAAGATTCTTTGCCAATTCTACAAGAATCATTTTATTCTTCTTTGATGGAAGGGAAAGTTCCATTAGAAAAATTAGAACATTATAAAAATAACTATTCTATAGAATTAAATGGTCCATATTATTGTGCTGTTATCATTCATGTTTCTACACATACTTTAAATAAACAAATCAATCCATTATATGTTTCTGTTTCTGTTAGAAAATTAGTAGAAGAAAAGTTGTGTAATCAATGGAAAGGGAAAGTATTTACGTATCAAGGAAATACAGTTATGATTGCACAATTAGATGCTGAAGAATGTGAAATAACCAAATTGACTGATGATTGTGATAAGTTTGCACGCTTAGCGAAAAGTGTGGCAGATGCAACAGTGACGATTGGAATTGGAAGGGTATGTTCTCATTTGATTGATATTTCAGATAGTTATACAGGTGCTAGAATGGCAATTAGCTATCGTGCAATTTATGGCACAACAAAGGCTATCAATATTTCAGAAATCGATCCTGAACAAAGTGAACAAGTTGTATCTGTTAGTAATGAAGCTTTAGATGATGTATTTAAGAAGATTCGTATGAATAATCAAGAAGGTCTTTCGGAATCTATTCATGATTATTTATCAATGAGTACAACTAAAATCACCAAAGTTCCAGAATTTCGTTTCTTTGTGATGCAATTAGCGAGTAAGTTGTATGGGTTTGCGGTAGTTAATAAATTAGATCAGAATGAAATCTTTAATAGTTATCATGATATTATCATGCAAGTAGAAAAGTTGGAATTAAAAGATTTGTATGAGTGGATGAGTGATATTTGTTTTAAGATGCAACAAATGATCAGTGTAAAAAGATCGAATACAACAAAGAATTTTATTATTAAAGCAGTGGATTATGTGAGTGAAAATTATACAAATCCTGATTTGACAGTAGAAAGTATTTGTTCTTATTTAAATGTATCATATGCTTATTTTTCAACTGTTTTTAAAAAGGAAGTTGGAAAGTCATTTACTAGTTATTTAACGGATCTCAGACTAAAAAGAGCAGTTGAATTATTATTGGAAAAAGACGAAAAGACATATGTGATTGCAC
>CAVKTV010000054.1:0-11591 GCA_963659075.1 Lachnospiraceae bacterium
ATTCATATCTAATGATTTCAAATAAGAAATTAAAATAGAATAATCTGGATGAAATAATAATTCATCAAATGTAAATGGTAATTCTACATCTGTTTTAATTGTAGCTAATTTTTTAGATAATAATGCGTTATCATGTCCCGCAATGACTTTCTTTCCTAAAGCACCTTTAATTTCAAATTCATGTTCTAAAACACCTTCAACAGAACCATATTGGTTAATTAATTTAATAGCTGTTTTTTCACCAACTCCTTGAATACCAGGATAATTATCTGAACTATCCCCCATCAGTCCTTTTAAATCAATGATTTGAATTGGATCGATTCCCATTGTTTCTTGAATCTTACTTGGTGTCATAACATCCATGTCTGTGATGCCTTTTTTCATCAACAATACAGAAGTCGTATCATCTACAAGTTGTAATAAATCATGATCACTTGTTAGAATCGTTGTTTCTGTATCCACAAATGTTTTAGAAGCAGTACCAATCAAATCATCTGCTTCAATATTTTCCATTTCAATCCATTTGATATGATATGCATCACAATATTCACGTACAAGTTGAAATTGAGGAACAAGATCATCTGGTGTTGGTTTTCTACCACCTTTATAATCTGCATATAGATCATGACGGAATGTATGTTTTCCAGCATCAAACGCTACTAATATTGCATCTGGTTGAATCATATCAATTGCTTTTTGCATCATACTCGCAAATCCAAATACCGCATTTGTTGGAATACCAGTACTAGTAGTCATTCTAGCTCCACTATATGCAGTCGCATAATATGCTCTAAATAACATTGAGTTTCCATCTGTTAATAATAGTTTCTTCATATGCCCTCCTCATGAATAAGACAATTGCTTGACTTACTCGTTATCACTTGTTTCTATGATAGATTCTAAAGCTTGTAAATTTTGGTAAGAAATTGAAATATAATCTTTACCTGCACTTGCTTCTTCATCTGATAAAGAAGATAAATTGCTGAGATCAATTCTTGTTAGATTACAATCTTCTTTGATTTTTTCATACAAAGAAATCATATCTTCACTCATATTTGATTCATACGCAATATAATGCACATCATCTTCTAGAATTCTCTTTTCGATGATTTCTAATTGTTCCTCATCAGGTAAAGAACCATATCTACTTAATACAACAGGATAGATTTCAAATCCATATGCTTTCTGCCAAGATCCAAAACAACTAGACATGGATACAAAGCGAATCTTTTCTTGATTCTTTTCGATTGTATTGGCTAAGTTTTGATATTGCGCATCAATATTGATTAAATCTTCTTCTAGTTCTTCAAAGTTAGATTCAATGCTCTCCGCATGAATGGAATCTTCTTTGACCAAATAATCTTTCATATCTTTCGCAACAGATAACATCGTAATTGGATCCAACCATAAACAAAGATCTTTTTCATACATATCAATCGTATTAAATGCAGAACCATCATAATAAGGAGATGTTACATACTCATATGTGCCATCTTCATTCTGTTGTTTTGTATATCTTTGAAATGCATATACAGCGTTCTTACTAGATAAATCAACATCTAAAATACCACTATTTTTAATATCCGTAGAATGAGATACGTAATATGGTTCTAAATCACCAATATGAAATAAAACTTTTCCTGTTTCTAACACACTTTCATAATCATCTACGATCGTAGCTTTTTGAATGATTGAATTATCTGATTGAATAGATTGATATTGTTGTTGATTTCCAACTAAACGTTCGATGATATAACCTAAAGGATACACTGTATATAAAATCTTTGTACGTCGATTCGTACATCCAAAAAGCGAACAAAACAACAAACTAGATACAATCAAACGCAAAAAGTATTTTTTCATGCCTTATCCTCTACTTCATCAAATTTTCGATATTGTAAATAAATTACACGTAAAGATAAGAACGCTGGAATCGCAACAATCAATCCAACAATTCCAAATAACGTACTAAACGTAAAAATGGAGAATAGTGCCCACATTGGAGTAACAGAAGTATTATGAGAATGAACAAGTGGAGCGATAACATATTCATCAACTTGTGATAAGACAACGATCAATATGATTAAAATTACAACACGTCCTACCGGTAAAGACAAAGCAGTTAATATCGCAATACAGTTCACAATTGTAGGTCCAATATAAGGAATCAATAATGAAATACTTGTCATCAAAGCTAAGATTAACCAATCTTCATGACCAATCAATAAATAAACCAAAGAATATTCAACAAACTTAATAATCATTAAAATCAACAAAGAGCGAATATAGCTAGATACTTCTTCATTGATTTCCAATGTACATTCAAAGCACATTTTAGAAACTCTTCTAGAAATTCTTAAAATTTCATTACGAATCTTTTCCCATTCAATGGACATAAAAATAGAAATAATGATTGCGAACATTCCTGTTGTAGTCGTACCAATCGCATTCGTTAATAATTGCGGAATCGTATTTCCTACTTGAGGTATCAAAGAAGAAATATTCTTTAATGATTTTGTTGCTTCTTGAACAAGAGAAATCAGCCATTCATTATCCGTAGAATTATTTGAAAATTCAGCATATTTCTGTGTCAACCAATTTACACCGTTGATCATAGAATTAATAAAATCACCAGTTCTAGATAAGATCATAGGAACAATAGAACTAATCAACCATATCGCAAATAATGTAATACAAACATAACATATCGCAATCATGATTCCTCTTTTGATATGATACTTTTCTCCTAAAGAAATTGGTGCTCTTAAAATATAGGCAATCACAAAACCAAGTACAAATGGACATAAAATATTCCAAACAGTATGAAAAATCCACTTCCAAAAGCTGCCAGTTTCTAAAAACAACAAGATAACTAACAGAATCAAAACTGTTTTAATTAATGCACGGATGGAAACATCACGATTTAATTTATCTTCAACTTTATCTATTAATTTCATAAAAATCATTTTAACATTTTTCCTACTGACTCTCCATATCAACAAATTGTTTTTTCAAAAAGAATCGAATAACAATTTTGTCCTGTCACAATCAAATGGTCTAAAACATTCACATCAATCATCTTTCCAACTTCAAAAATCCTCTTTGTAAGATCGATATCTTGTGGAGATGGTTTATAGTTTTGAGAAGGATGATTATGTACAAGAATCAAAGAGACTGCATCTCTCATCAAAGCTTCTTTCATGATTTCTCTTGGATAAACTGTTGCGTAATTAACTGTTCCTTTGCATAAGATTTTGTAGTGAATAATATGATTTGCGTTATCTAAAAAAACAACCATAAAATTTTCAACTCTTTCAAATCCTATTTTCACTTTCAACCAATGAACAAATGCATTTTGAGAACGAATCACATCTTTTTCTTCTATTCTTTCAAAACAAATTCTTTTAATTAATGTAAAAACTGCTTGTAATTCGATTGCCTTTACTTGTGATATTCCTTTTACATTCATTAATTCATGTAAAGAAGAGGAAGATAATCTTCCAATTCCTCCACTTTTTTCTAATAATTCTTTTGCGATTTCTAATGCAGAATGGTTTTTTGTACCATGACGAATCAATAAAGCTAATAGCTCGGTATTGCTTAAAGAATCAATGCCAAATTGTAATGCTTTTTCTCGTGGTTTTTCATAAGTTGGTAACTGTTCAATCAAAGACATAAAAAGACCTCCTTTTATACTATTCACAAAAGGAAGCCAAAATCCTTATTTTTTTGGAATAAATTTTGAAATGATCGTCGCACGTTCTTCTAGTGATATAATTTTTGTCTTTGTCAAAACGAGATCTCTGCAATTATCAGTCAAGATACTCGCTATCGTAAAAGCAACAACGCTTTCGCCTTTTTTATCTTTTCGATTCATGACTTTTTGAATTTCTTCTTTTAATGCATCTTTAAATCTCAAAAAAAATGATTCAGAACTACCATTGCCACTTAATGCACGAATCATTTTCTTGTTTTTATCGAATGTACAAAAAATGTTATATACGGATTGATCAGGTTGTAGAAATAAATTGGAAACTGATTCTTCATTGAGATGCATCATCATCTGCATAAAATCTGTTTCAAATTGTTCTTTTAAAGCGTTGATATCTTTATAGTGTGCATAGAAAGTAGCACGAGAGACATTTGCTTGTTTAATGACATCACTAACAGTAATCTTATCAATGATCTTTTGACTAGTCATATCAATATATCCTTGTAGGATTGCTTTTTTATTCTTAATTACATCTCTTCTTTCTGCCATGCACTAACCTCATACACATTGTATGACTTTATACATCATTTCACAATGAAAAGATTAATGAAAGATATTTAATACGTTATTTAATGAACTAATTGCGTCTTTTAATTCAGACATTGTTTGATTCAAAGTAGAATAATCAAAGTTATTCAAACCTTCAATTGTTGGCTGAATATTATTTAATACATCTTCTAATGTTTTTAATAGATTCATGATCTTTGGTACAACTAAAAAACAAGCTCCAGCTAAACAAATAACTACTACAACAAATATTCCTAAGATAATTTGTTGTGTACGTAGTGTTTTCTTTTGTAGTGTTACGGTTTGTATTAATAATTCTAGTTCTTCTTGATTCATATCATTTGCTCCATTTCTTAATGATTATAATCTTTTTTATTATTTTCTTGCATAAAAATTTGACTATGATAAAATACTATTTGCTTGTTGGGATATAGCCAAGCGGTAAGGCAACTGGCTCTGAACCAGTCATTCGGGAGTTCGAATCTCTCTATCCCAGCCTATTCGACTAACAGATGTTGGTCGTTTTTTTATTGAAGGAAGTATATTTTAAGAGTAAAATAGATACGCAAAAAGGAGAAAGAAATATGACAATTCGTACAAGATTTGCACCTTCTCCAACAGGATATATGCATATTGGCAACTTAAGAACTGCTTTATATGCTTATCTTGTTGCGAAAAAAGATCCTAATGGAGTTTTTATTCTTCGTATTGAAGATACAGACCAAGGAAGACTTGTTGAAGGCGCTACAGATATTATTTATGACACATTGAGTGCATGTGGATTAAAACATGATGAAGGACCAGATGTTGGTGGTGAGTATGGTTCTTATGTACAGTCCGAAAGAGTAAAAAGTGGATTGTATTTAAAATACGCAAAAGAATTGATTCAAAAAGGTGGTGCACACTATTGTTTCTGTGATGAAGAGATGATCAATGCACAACGTGAATTACAAGAAGCACGTGGTGAAAGCTTTAAATTTGATGATCCATGTAAAAATCTAAGCATTGAAGAATGTGAAAAGAGAATTGAAGCTGGTGAACCATATGTTATTCGTCAAACAATTCCTACAACTGGTACAACATCATTTGATGATGAAGTATTTGGAAAGATTACTGTTGAAAATGACACATTAGATGAACAGATTTTAATGAAGAGTGATGGTTTCCCTACTTATAACTTCGCAAATGTTATTGATGACCATTTAATGGGTATTACTGATGTAGTTAGAGGCATGGAATATTTATCTTCTTCCCCTAAATACAACTTAATTTATGAAGCATTTGGATGGGATATCCCTCGTTATATTCATTGTCCACCTGTTATGAAAGATGAACATTCTAAATTATCTAAGAGAAATGGTGATGCTTCTTTCCAAGATCTAGTTGCGAAAGGTTACTTACCAGAAGCAATCTTAAATTACATTGCCCTACTTGGTTGGTCTCCTAGTGAAGATAGAGAAATCTACACATTAGATGAATTAGTTCAAGCATTTGATGTAAAACATATTGGTACTTCTGGAGCTATCTTTGATCCTGAAAAGTTAAAATGGATGAATGGTATGTGGTTAAGAGGCATGGATCTAGATTCTTACTATGAACTCGTAAAACCATATATCGATCAAGCTGTAAAAGGAGACTTTGATAAGAAAGCTATCGCTAAAGTAGTACAACAACGCGCAGATACATTGGTTGAAATTCCACCAATGTTAGATTTCTTTGATACATTCCCTGCTTATGACAATGATCTTTATACAAACAAAAAGATGAAGACAAATCCTGAAGTCGCTTTAACATCTCTAAAAGAATGTCGTACTGCTTTAAGTAACCAAGATGATTGGTCTGAAGAAGCATTACATACAACCTTATTAGAACTTCCTAAGAAATTAGAAGTGAAGAATGGAATTATCTTATTCCCTCTTCGTTTGGCTATTACAGGCAAACAATTCACACCAGGTGGTGCAGTTGAAATTGCCGCAATCTTAGGCAAAGAAGAGACTTTAAGAAGACTTGATTCTTCTATCGCTCAATTAGAAGCATAAGCCACAGTATCTACTGTGGTTTTTTTGTTATATAATAGTTCGTGCGAGGTAAATCATGATTATTAAAACAATAACAGATAAAAAAGTATTTGATGCATTTGTAGAACAACATCCATACTCACACTATATGAAAACCAGCATGTGGGGCGAATATAAACAAGCAACGGATGGATTAAAATATGAAATGTTAGGTTTCTATGAATCTGATATATTGATTGGTACTGCTATGGTATTACTTGGAAGTTGGTTACATCATAGCTATGCATATATCCCCTGGGGACCATGCATCAATTACGAGAATAAATCTGAAAGAGATGAAGCTTTTGCGTTATTAAAGAAATACGCTGATGAAAAGAAAGTCTTATTCTTAAGAGTTGATCCAAATGTTGTGCGTTGTCCTCATGACATCAAAGGAAATGTATTAGAAGGCTTCAACAATGAATGTGTAACTGAAGATTTAAAAAATGAAGGTTATACGCATAAAGGATATGGTTATGCATACAATGGTTCTTGGACAAATCGTTATACTTTGATTGTTGATTTAAGTTGTGGAAAAGAAGAAGTCTTTAAACGTTTCATTCCACAAAGAAGACGTGCTATCAATCGTCATAAGACATGGCATGTATCAACACAGATTGGAAATGAAAATGATATTCCAGATTTGATGCGTTTAGAAAAACAATTAACAGAAAACGATGGATTTGCGCCACATTCTAGAGAATTCTTCCAAAATCTATTAGATTGTTTCCAAGAACATTGTGTTTTATATAAAACAACAATTGACTTAGCTGGAATGATTGAAGGAATGAGTGCTGAGCTAGAAACAAAGAAATATAAAAACGATCAAGCCGCAAAGGAAGCTGCACTTAAAAATATAGAACGTGCAAAACAACTACAGGAAAAGCATGGAGACTCTGCAGTCATTGCGTGTGGATTATTCATTCGTTTTGGTAATAAGAGTTGGGATCTTTATACATACAATGATCATGCGGAATTTAACTTTATTCGTCCTGTAGATAACCTTCATTATTTTGCGATGTGTGATATGTTTGATCATGGCGTAACACAATACGATATGGTTGGCTTTTCAGGAGTTACTACAGAAGATGATCCAGAGTATGGATTATATGTTTATAAGAGTTCCTTTGGACCTGAATATATTGAACGTATTGGTGAATTTGATTATGTTAGAAATGAATCTGAAATGAAACGATTCCGTTTTGAAAAAAGAGCAATCAATCACGTTAAAAGAAAATATTGGGCTATGCGTTATAAAAAATAACAAGTTTTATGAACTTGTTATTTTTTGTTAAAAATATAGCGTACTTTTCTTCGTACTCTTCTATATAGATGATCTGCTTTGAACCAAGTATTATATTTCTTTTCATCAAAGATTGCGTCAAATTCTCCCAAGAATTCTAAGAAATCTCCACCAAAACTCTTCTTAAAATCTTGTTGTCCATAATATTCATCTTTGGGATCTAAAGAACCTGAAATACCTTCAAAATCATATGTCTTAGCGCCTTGTTGATAGAGATCTTCTAAAGCATAGCGATGTAACGCAAATGCAGCTCTAAAATTCATCAAAGTCTTCTTCGTGTACATATTTACATTCCAAACATTTACACCCTGCATAATGATAAATTTAGCGCCTAGATTTACTTCTTGATCTATATCTAGACCACTTTGTTCGATTTGTTGAACTTCTTTTTCCATTGCTTCAATACTTTTTAGTATTGGTGCTTTTTTCTTTTCATCTTTCATTGATTCAATTTTCTGTTTATCTTCTTGAATCAATTGTACAAGATTACATTTTGCGGTATGAAAATTTGTAGAAACAACATAGTAATGTACATATGGTGCATAACATTTCCATAGTTTTTGAAAGTATTCTAGGCCATATGGTTCAAATCCTAATTTCTTAGATAATTCTTCTTGCCCTTCGCATAAAACTGGCAGCTCAGAAATATCAGCCTTATGAACATGTACATCTCTTTGTTCATTTTTATTGGAATATTGTGAACAACGTTTGATTCCTTTTAAGATATCTTTCCATGGTTTATCTAAATCTAAACGATATGTAAATCGACTCATCCAATTTCCACTATAACCATAATTATACCCAAGATGTTGATAACCATTTTGAACAAATAAGTCAGTCACATATTCATGATTAAATCCACCCTCTTTGATTTGGCCATTTTTTTCATGTTCTAAGCGAGTTATATTTGGATCAATACGTAAGAAAAAAGAACCTTTTTCTTTTGCGTATTGTTTTAAATTCTTTAAGAAAAAAGATAATAATTCTTTATTCTCATAGTCTAAATTAAATCCATATTGGCAATAAGAAAATTGAGAATGTGGTACTTTTGTTTTTTTATGTAACATAACAGCTGTCGCAATCAATTCTCCATTCTCATCTTCTATGCCTAATAAATCACCACTATAAAATTCAGGTTTTTTAAAATCTATAAAAAAGCTTGTTTTTGAATAATGATTTAAAGAATTTTGAATTGAAAACGTATTAAATTTATCTGGATCAACATTTGTTATAAACTTCATTCACTCTTCCCTCTTAATTTAGCACTGACTTTTCTAAACCAAGGATAAACCTCTTCCATCATTTTATACATAAATGGATCAAATACAATATTGAATTCACCAATATATTCTTCTACATTCATTAACCAATTCGATTTAAACAATGTTAATCCATCATCTAATGTTCCTTCTATCCCACCAAAGCTACAATGTTGAATACCTAATTCAACACAACGATCTAAGCATTTAGAATATAACAAGTAAGAAGAATACATTCGCAAATAATCTGGATTATTTCCCATATAGAATAATTCCATTAAATGCTCGTTATAAACAGCTAATATACCACAAGTAATCACTTCATCTTTGCCTTCTCTATCATAGTCTGCTTTTAGTTTTTGATATTCTTTTTGGTCATTTGTTAATTGTTGTTTAATCAAATTCTTTTCTTTTTTCTTTAATGTATCAGAATTTAATTTTGATTCATTTTCATTGATGGATTCTTCTAATCTTTTCAATTGTTTTGGAAAATTTAGTTTGGTTACCATACAGATGGCGTTATCACCATATACATCCATCATATTCTCAAAATAGGATTCATTTCTTAATGCGATTTGTTTTCTAACTTCTGTATAATGCATCGCAACAGAAAAATCATGAAGATATTCTCTTCCTTCATAAACTTCAATTCCTTTATGTAATGCAGCACGAATACATTTCGCTGTTTTATGTTCAAGTTTTTCTTTATAGTCAGAAGTCACTTCCATCGAAGCATTAAAACGAGGTTGCGTTGCCTCTTCTATCATTGTTGTAAAGCCTTTATGTTTCGCACAAAGAGACTTTAAATAGTCAATTACATCATTATTTTGATATGCATGTTCTTCATTTCTATCTCTATAAGAATAAATTCTAGAAAGAACACTTGGATCAAAACGTAATACAATTGCGTTTTGTTTCTTCGCTTCTTGTTTTAAATGATCCATCATAAAAGAAACAAGTTCATGATTGTTATAATCCATGATTGGTCCACGTGGAATATAAAACAATGTTTTACCTAAAGGTAAATGACGAATCAATACAAGTGCAGTCGCTACGATTTGGTTATCTTTCATAACACTTGCGTAGATATGATCCCAGTTATTTTTAACATCTGCCCATGGTGTACATTGAAATAAGTTATTTTGAGAATGATTGATTACAAAATCATCAAAAGATTTTTTATCTAAATCAGTTTGAAAAATGTATGTCATAAATCTTACTTCCTTTCAAACGTGCATTAAGTACTATAGCACTCTATCAAAAAAATAAAAGTATAAAATCTTAAGAATATTAAAATATGACAATACACTTTCTACAATGTATATATTTTTGGTAACTCTATTTATGATTGTTTTACAGTTACTCTATCTTTACCAGTTCTTAGTTTTGCGCTTTTCTTTAATACCCAAGGATAGATATCATCAAAAGCTTTATACATGATAGGATCTAAAATATAATTAAATTCGCCGATATATTCTTCAATATCCATATTCCAACTAGACTTGAACTTTGTGAGTCCATCATCGAGTGTACCTTCAATTCCACCCATAGAAACATAATCAATATGCATTTTTTCAGCTAGTTCAAAGTATTTGGCGTATAATGCGTAAATTGTACGGAATCTAAGATATTCTGCGTTATTTCCAGCATATACAAACTCCATTCTATTTTTATTGAAGATTGCTAATTTACCAGAAAGAATGATTTCATCTTTCCCTTCTTTTTGTTTTTCTTCTTTTAACTTTTCTAATTCTTTTGTTGCGTTTGTGATTTTTAGTTGATATTGATTTTTTTGTTTTTGATATGGTGTTTCTTCCATTGCGATTTGAGATTGCTTGATTTCTTCTTCTAATTTTAGAATTTGTTTATCAAAGTTTAGTTTCGCAACCATGATAATACATTGATCACCATAAATATCAGCCATGTGTTTAAAATAAGATTCATTTCTTAACGCAACACCTTTTCTTTCTTCTGTGTATTTCATTGCTTGTGCGAATTCATGAATATATTCATGTCCTTCATAAAATTCAGCACCTTTCTTTTCCGCTGTTTTAATTGATTGACGTACCTTCTTATCTAATTTAGATAAATAATCACTAGAATGTGTTGCGGCATTAAAACGAGGTTGTGTAGCCTCTTCAATGTTGATTGTATAACCATTATGTTTAGCACCAATAGATGTCAAATAAGAAACGACATGTTCATTCTCTCTAGGATGCTCTTCATCTTTTTTTTCATATGCATATTTTCTACTATAGACATTAGGGTCAAATCTTAATGTAATTGCATGATGCTTTTTCGCTAAAGAAACAAGATTCCCAATAAAAAAAGAAACGAGTTCTTGATTGTTATAATCCATGATGGGACCTCTAGGAATATAGAAAAGACTTTTTCCTAGAGGCATATTACGTTTTAAAACAAGTGCAGTTCCAACGATTTTATCTCCATCTTTTACGCATGTTAAAAAATGATCCCAATTATTTTTTACTTCAGCCCATTTAGAGCATTGAAATAAACTATTTTGTTCATGGTTTTCAACAAATTCATCCATTTCATCTTTTGGTATATTCATATAAAACGTATAAGCCATAACAACCCCTCGTACTTTAAAAATCATTATAAAATAAAAGATGGCATAACGCCATCTCTTAGTGATGCGTACGGGATTCGAACCCGTGAATGTTGCCTTGAGA
>CAVKTV010000055.1:0-11591 GCA_963659075.1 Lachnospiraceae bacterium
AGGAAAAACAAAATGACATTAGAAGAAATCATCAAGCACAGAAATGAAATCGTAGCACAACAAGTAACAGAACAAGTTACAGAAAAAGTAAGTGAAGAAAAGGCATTAGAATTCTGTAAGAAAATGTTAAAAAAGAATATGGATGTTGATACAATCATTGATTGTACAGGTCTAACAAAAGAGAAAGTTCTAGAAGTCAAAAATAGATTCAATTAAGGAGATCATATGAACGAAATTTATCATAGAGTCAGTGTGCGTAAGTTCACACAACAACCAGTCGAACAAGAAAAGATCCTACAAATCTTAAAAGCAGGTATGCAAGCACCTAGTGCCTGCAACCAACAGCCATGGGAATTTTATGTCGTTGAAAACAAAGAAAAGATTGAAGCATTATCCAAAGCATCTCCATATGCTTCTCCATGTGCGAATGCACCTGTAGTTATTATTCCAGTTTATAAAACAGATAACTTACCTGCACCAATGTTTGCACAAATTGATTTATCTATTTCCCAGGAAAATATGTGGTTAGAAACAGATTCTTTAGGACTAGGTGGTGTTTGGATTGGAATCGCACCATTAGAAGATCGCATGAAAGAAGTAGAAAAAATATTAGACATTCCTTCTCATTTACATGCATTCTCTTTATTTCCTATTGGATATCCTGCAGAATCACGTAATCAACAAAACCGTTTTGATGAAAATCGAATTCATTATTGTAGATAAAAACCAACTGAAAAGTTGGTTTTTATTTAGAAACAATTCAATAAAATCATATATACAGCAGTGCCTAAAAATACGCTTAGAATCTGATTCTTTTTATAAATATGAATCAAAGCTGTAAAGATGGAGGCAATAATCATAGCGATTGCGGAATGAAAATCCGCTGTTATTAAACCCTTCAGACTATAAACAACTAATATTGCCATTAATGCTGGTGGCAGTAAATCAGAAAGCTTTTTAATTTTAGATGGCATTGTTCTTTTCCCAAAGGCAAGCCATGGTAATGATCTTTCTAGATAAATAATACAAGAACAAACTACGATAAGAATTGCAGCAGTTAACTTATTCATGACTACCTCCTTTATTGATACCTAGCATCAACAATCCACTTGTAATCAACAATGATGGCAATAAGAAATTATCAGCACCAATCAAAAGTAAAAAGAGAATGGAACATCCACCACCAATGATAGCTGGTCCATGATCTTTTGTATTTCTCCATTGATCCACAACGATTGTAATGAATAAAGCTGTTAAGGCATAATCAATTCCTTGTACATTTGTTGGAATCAAATTTCCCGCAAGTCCACCAACAACAGATCCTAATATCCAACTTAATTGAGAAAATAGTTGAATATAAAATTGTGTTTTAGCTTTATCTAGATCACTTGGATATTCCGTGATTGAATTTAATAACGCATACGTTTCATCTGTCAAAGAATGAATCATATATGGTAATTTCTTACCAGTTTTTTTAAAATCATCTAAGTACGATAATCCGTAGAAGATTTGTCTAGTAGACATAAACGCACAAGTCAAAAGTACAGTGAATATAGTTGCTCCAGTGGCGAAGAAAGATGCTAGCACCATCTGAAATGCACCTGTATAAATAAACATCGAACAAATTGCTGACCATATCCATCCAAATCCACCTTGTGCCATAACTAAACCATACGCACATGAGACAAAAAAGTAGCTCACCATAATTGGTGATGTTTTTAATAACGCAAATCTTATTTCTTTGTTCATAATAGTAACTATTATACACATAAAAATAGAAGGTCACCCTTCTATTTTCTCATTTTTACGGAATTCATTTTCTAATATTTCCGCAAAGTCTTCAATTAGATATCCTGAATTATCTTTTTCCCAGAAGATACACAGATTTCTTTCAAACTGTGTATCTCTAACATAGAAAGGCACTCTTTCTATCGTTTGAGAGAAATGCGATAACACAGGTTGGCCATCAATTGGAATATATCCTTGATTACTAACAACCATTAGTCTAGCTTCTTTTAAACTATTTGCGTATAAGAATTCTCCTTCAATATTAAAAGTTGATTGATAATATTGTTTTTCTTCAAATTCTTGTCCTTTGTTACAAATTAATATACAAGGTGTATTCCTTAAATCTGCACTTGTTACTTTTTCTAATTTAGAAATTGGATTGTCTTTTGCGATTTCTATAAAACATTGATTTTTTTGAACAATGACATTATTCGCACTGTTGAAGAATGCCCGTCTTTGATCCGACAACAAAATATCCAACTCTTCGCGAAGTAATTTCTCACGCAATGCTTCATGATTATCTGTATCAATCTTAATATTGATATCTGGATACTTTCTAGAAAATGCAGATACTGCTTTTTGTAGTTCTTCTCCACCATAAGATAAGAGAACTCCAATCTTCAATGCGATATCTTTTCCATTAGCGATTTTCAAAGTTTCTCTTATAAGTCTTTCATAATCCGCAACTAAGATTAAAGATTTACGATAGAAATGTTCTCCGGATTCTGTTAATGAAATCTTTCTTTTATCACGGTTCAACAACTTCACACCAATTTCCATTTCTAAAGATTGAATTTGTTGAGATAATGCCGATTGTGATATATGACATTGTTCAGCAGCTTCTGTAAAAGAACCACACTCAACAATTGCTTGAAAATGACGTAATTGATCTAACATAGTGTATTCCTCGTTAGATTTATTTTAATACAAAACGAAATGAACTAGAAACAATTAATCTCTAATTTCTTTCCAAACTGTATTTTTCAATAAGACTAACGCCACAATTGATGTAAAAATATCAGATACTGGTTGTGCGTGAATTACACCTTGATATCCAAATAATGCACTCATGATAAAAATAATCACTGCGTAAAAAACACCTTGTCTACCTGCACTTAAAGTAAGAGCTTGTAATGGCTTTCCACAAGATTGGAATACACATGTCGTTACCATCGTTACCCCAATAAATGGCATACCAAGTAATACTGCCCTTAACATTGGAGCACCTAAAGATATCATTTCACTATCATTCATAAAGATTGAAATCATAAACGGAGCGATACAAGCTAGAATAACAGATAGTACTATTGAAACTATCAATATCAATTGATATGCATACTTTAGACAGCCTCTCATTCTTTCCTTTAATTTAGCACCATATAAATATCCATATAACGGTTGACCCCCAAACGCTAATCCAACCATGATCATGACTACAATCATTGTGATTTTAGATACGATTCCATACGCCGCAATTGTATTATTACCATAAGGCAACAAGAAATTATTCAATAACATGACACCAATACTTTGCATGATATTTGTAATAGAACTAGGAACACCAATTGAGAATATTTGTTTTAGTTCTTCTAAAGAAATATGAAATCCTTTGATTTTCATACTTAATAATTGACTCTTATTGAAAATAAAATAAACATAAAAGATATCTGCCGCAACATTCCCTAAAACTGTAGCGATTGCGGCACCACCAGCACCCATATTCAATCCAAAAATAAATACAGGATCTAGAATCATATTTACGATAGAACCTGTGATAGACCCAACCATCGCTGCATTTGCGTGTCCTTCTGTACGCAAAAGATTTGTTGGCGCTAATGCTAAGACTACAAATGGAGAACCAATTGCGATCCAAAAGTAATAACTGCTCGCATGTGCCATCGTTCCTTCATTTGCCCCAAGTAAATGTAATATTGGATTTTGAAATATTAACAAAATAATTGCGACTAAGATTCCAAAGATAAAACAACCATCTAAACAAAATACGGATAATCTTTTTCCATCCTCTGTTTTCTTCATTCCTAATAATCTAGAAATAACAGAAGATCCGCCAAGTCCAAAAATATCACCCATCGCAATCAACAAAGTGAAAATAGGTCCACATAACGTAACACCCGCAACAATATTCGTATCACCAGTTTTTGCCACAAAGAACATATCTACCATGTTATAAACAAGCGTTAATACACCTGATAGAACAACTGGCATCGCTAATTTTAGATACGCTTTTTTGATTGGCATCTTTTCAAACAATTCATTTTCCATAACACACCTCTTTTTTACTCGTAAGATTCTAACAAATGGTTTAAAATTAAAATGTGACATGTGGCACAATCTATGAAAATATCTAACAACAAAGAAAAAATAAATATGTATTTAGATAAATACAACATAAAAGAATACTTACAAGATTATGAATTAGTTTTGTACTCTTTTGATGCATACGAAAAACTCAATGAAAAATTAAATCCAAAACAATTTCTTTTATTTCTTGTAAGTGGAGATGTAGCTTTAAAATCCGCACGTTTCGATGGCTCTCTGTCTCAAACAACAATAGCGAAAGCTTTTACTTGTTTTGGAGAAATGGAATTTGCCTATCCAGAAGCCAAACAAAATATCATAGAAACTGTTACTGAATGTGAGATGATTGGAATTGATGTTGAAAAATATAAATCCAAGATTGAAAATGACGCAAAACTATTAAACTTATTACTCAAAAGTGTCGTGAGAAAAATCGCAATCATTTCAGATATTTTATATGAAACAACAGATGTACAAAGTAGAGTATTATTTTATTTAGAAAATGAAACACAAACACATGAAATACATGGTGTTGAACAACTATCACAACATCTAAATTGTTCTAGAAGACAACTACAAAGAGTCTTAAAAAATATGGTAAATGAAGGTATGATAGTAAAAAAGAAAAAAGGTGTTTATGTCAAAAAGTGAAATTTCTATTATGAGTTTAAATCTATTAACGAGTCATTTTCGTACAATTCGATTTAAATCATTTTCAAAAAGAAGCATCGCTATTAAACAAATGCTTCAACAATACAACCCAGATATCATTGGTGTACAAGAATTAAACAAACAAATGTACAAAGACATCAATGATCTTTTAGATACTTATACAATTGTTGGTGAGTCTAGACACTCGAAACACAATGATGAATTTTGTTCTATTCTATTCAAAAAAGATCAATATGAATTATTAGAGAGTCGAACACTTTGGCTCAGTAATTCACCATCAATCATTGGTTCTAAGCATCCTCTTTCACAATTCCCTAGAATTGTTACGTATGCATATTTAAAAGAAAAGAAAACAAATAAAACGATTTCTGTTTATAATACGCATTTAGATTCTAATTTTGAACTTGTACGTCATTTTCAAGCAAGAGCACTTTCTAAAATTATCCAAGACACACAAAAAGGTGAATATACAATCTTAACTGGAGATTTCAACTGTAACAGTTTATCTTCCGCATATCAGATCATACAAACACCTTTCATTGATCTAGTAGATGATTCTATTGGTTCTACATTAAGAGGAACCATTGGCTCTATTCGTTATCATCATATTCCTATTGATCATATTTTTGTTTCTAACAATTGTAAAGTATCGCAAGTCAAAAAGATTACTTCTAAGTATTCTAATATGAATCCAACAGATCATTTTCCAATATTCGCAAAATGTATTCTGAAATGATTATCTTTCATCTAGATATTTCATGATTTGATCTACAGATGCATATACTTTTGTATTCACATCACTTACGATAGCGAGTGTAGGTGCTTGTGTAATACCAAATTCTTTCACTAGATTTGGATTATTATCCACATCAACTAACAAATATGGAATTTTCAATGTATTCAATTCATTCTGAATTGTTTTACATGAAGCATCTGATTTTGATATGAATAATAAGTTATTTGTGTTCTCTAATGACATCCAAGAAATAGATTTCTTTGGATGTTTTTTCTTTTTAGAAGGTTTTCCTTCTACATCATAAAATACACGTTCTTTAAATTCTTGGATTTTTCCAGGATTCCAATTCTTCACAGATCGATAATATCCTGTGATTCTAGAAAAAACTTCCGTTTTTTCTCCACACTTAGGACATTTCCACACTTCACCTAAAAGATAACCATCATTTTTACAAACACTATAGACAGGTGAAAGTGTAAAATATGGCAATGTGTAATGATCACTGATTTTCTTCACTAACATTTCAGCACTTTTCCAATCAGATAATCTCTCTCCAACAAAAACATGAAAAACTGTTCCCGATGTATAAAACCTCTGCAAAGAATCTTGAATATCCAACGCAGTAAAAATATCAATCGATGTATGTGGTGATAATTGAGAACTGTTTGTATAGTATGGTGTACCTGTTTGATTCGCTGTAATCATATCCGGATATTTTTCATGATCCATTTTTGCCAAACGGTACGCTGTACTTTCTGCAGGTGTTGCCTCTAAGTTATAGAGATCTCCGTATTGCTTTTGATATTCCAACAAACGTTTCTGCATATGTTCTAATACATCTTTAGCGAACTTTTGTGCATTTGTATTTGTTAAATCGTTTTGTATCCATTTCGCATTCAAACATGCTTCATTCATCCCAACCAAGCCTATGGTAGAAAAATGATGATCATAGTTTTTTAAATATCGCTTTGTATATGGATACAATCCATTCTCTAATAATTTTGTGATAACTGTTCTCTTTGTTTTTAAACAACGTGCACCAATATCCATTCTATGATTCAAAATGCGATAAAAGTCTTGTTCATCATTTGACTCATACGCAATTCTCACAAGGTTAATTGTTACAGCACCGATTGAACCAGTTAATTCTCCACTTCCAAAATAACCACCACCTTTATGATAAAGGCACTTCAAATCTTTATTATTCAAATCTATTTTTTGGTTGATATGCATTTCATTCGCAAAATAAGGAATTCCATATTTCGCACTCATTTCAAATAATAATGAATTGTTTTTTGAATCTGACCAATCAAAATCTTTTGTGATGGAATACGTTGGTATTGGATACTGAAAGATTTTCCCTTCATAGTCTCCTTCCATCATCACTTCCATGAACGCTTGATTGATGATATCCATCTCTTCTTTACATTCACCATAAGTAAAATCTTGTTCTTTTCCACCAACAATTGCGTGAACATCTTTTAAATCATTTGGTACATTCCAATCTAAAGTAATGGTCGTGAAAGGTGCTTGTGATCCCCATCTACTTGATGTATTGACACCATAGATAAAGTTTTGAATACTTTGTTTTACTTCTTTAAAGGAAAGATGGTCCACTTTCACAAAAGGTGCTAAATACGTATCAAAAGAAGAAAAGGATTGTGCACCAGCCCATTCATTCTGCATAATTCCCAAAAAATTAACCAATTGATCACATAACGTATCTAGGTGTTTCGCAGGTCCTCTAGAAATCTTTCCATCTACACCACCAAATCCCTCTAATAACAATTGTTTGATTGACCAACCCGCACAATATCCACTTAACATATTTAAATCATGAATATGAATATCTCCATTGCGATGTGCTTCCGCAATTTCTTCATCATATGCTTCAGACAACCAATAGTTCATTGTGATTGCGGCAGAATTTGATAGTATCAATCCACCAACGGAATATGTCATGGTACTATTCTCTTTCATTGTCCAATCCATCGCATTCAAGTAACGATTCACTAATGATTTATAGTCTAGTGTAGTCGCAGAAATATTACGAATGTTTTCTCTTTGTTTCCGATATAAGATATACGCTTTAGAAACATCCGCATACCCTGCTTCACTCAATACCTTTTCAACACTATCTTGAATATCTTCTACATCAATTTTTCCATCTATGATTTTATTTTGGAAATCACTTGTTACACGAATTGAAATCAAGTCTACTACATCATCTGTATAATTTTTATTACAACCAATAAATGCTTTTTTTATCGCATTTGAAATTTTTGATATATCAAAGTGGACAGTACTTCCATCTCTTTTTATAACTTTATACATGATTTACACCTCTTAGTTTTATTGTTGGTATTATTTTTTTAGCTTCATTGAATATTTCGTTCATTTCTTCAGTTTCATATGCATGAAACCCCGCATGAATACAATTATCAGAATCATTGAACTGTTGTAGATACCATACATCACACGTTCCAATCCATTGTGCGATATTTAAAATATCCTCTTTTGTATGAAATTCTTTTACGATCGTTGTTCGAAATTCATATGGAATACCACATTGTTTAATATAGTGCATACTTTCATCAATCATATCAACAGAAAAATATTCTGATTCATTGCCAATTGTCATCGCATACTTCTCTTTTGTATTTTTGATATCCATCGCAATATAATCAACCAAATCTAATTCTACGATTTCTTTTAAACGATTCAGAAAATTCCCTGTATAATCCAATTTTATATCATATCCAATATTCTTAATTTCTTTTAAGAATGGAATTAGTTTTCCTTGCATCAATGGTTCTCCACCACTAATACATACACCATCTAATAGATTCTTTCTCTTTTCTAAATAGGAAAAGATTTCATCCACATTCATAAATGAATAATTTTCAGGAATATAAACCAAATCACGATTATGACAATATGGACATTTAAAACTACAACCACTAGTAAATATCGTGGCACATACTTTATTTGGATAATCAACCAAACTCATCTTTACAAGTCCACCAATCTTTAAATCTGATAAATCTTCAGAAAGATTCAATTGTTGTCTAGAATTATTTGTTACAGTTGACATCATTTCAGAAAACAAATCAAAATCAATATCATTTGACAATATCTTTCTACATTCATTCCGATACTGATATATCGCATGCATGACTTCATGTGCCTTTTCTGTTGTATATAAATGTTTACTTCTTCTATCTTTTTCGTCCTGTCTAGATTGTACATAGCCTTGTTCAATCAAGCGATTGATAGATTTTGTTGTGGTACCTTTATCTACTTCAGATACACGCGTTACATCCTGCATCGTACATCCTTCATTTTCATTAATAAATGTCAAAAAAATGATTTGACCAGAACCAATGTCATACTTCGCCAAAACATGATCAAAATATTTCATGATATTTCTATATAAAATAGATATATCCATCAAAAAATTCTCATTTGGATACATATGACACCTCCTAAAATATTCTATATAATTTTATCGAATTCATCGCTCAAATCATACCATCTTCACATAATTTTCAAGTCAAAAAGCTTGATTTTCAAATCAAAATCGTGTAAAACATTACAACAAAGAAAGGAGATAAGATAAAATGAGTCATCGTATTGAGTATCTTACGATCGATGGCGGCACTGTTATTGAATACACAGACGATAAAGGATATGCTCGCTTAGCTAACGAAGCAGACATGGGTTACATCGTAATCAAAAAATATAGCCGTTATTGATAAACAATGTTGATCATTGTTTCCATCAATCGATCAAAAGAAAAAATCCCCATTTTGGGAATCATATATAGTATGATAGATGCATCTTTAAAGATGCATTTTATTTTGGAGAAAAAGATGAAAAAATATACAAAAGATTTAACTATTTCAAATAAACCAGAACTAAATTCTTTATTAGCACAAAGAAAAGCACCACTATCTGAAGAAGGTTTAAATAAAGCGTTACAAGAATTAACAGTATTCATGAGTAAAGACATTTTCTTTTTTGGAGCTCTATATCCAAAAACAAATAAACAAAATGAATCAATCTTAGCTTGCACAGAAATTGATAAAGCAGATATGATGGAAGGAACAGATGGAGAAAGATATTATCCAGTATTCTCTTCTATTGAAAAGTTAAAGAATTGGAAACCAAAACTACAAAAAGGGGAATATTATTATGTTTTCACAAAAAATGATTTATTATCATTTTTAGATTTAAATCAGAAAGTAGCTGCAGTTGTTATGAATCCACAAGAAGATGATCTATTACTACATCGCATGTTGCTTCAAAATCTCATTCAAGTAGGAAAAGATAACTATTAAACAAAGAGAGTGTATCCCCACTCTCTTTTATAATGTCTTTACTATTTCTAATGCTTGCGCGACGCTATCAACGATGTAATCCGCTTTGTCTTTTACTCTTTGATCTGAAGTACAAAATGTAAAAGATACATCGACTTGTTCTAATAAAGGAATATCATTGAAAGAATCACCAATACCCACAATCTTATCAATCCGCAATGCATTTTTTAATTTCATCGCACCATTTCCTTTAGATACTCCATGACAAATTACATCCAACCAGTTTTGATTTTGATATGCATCAATTGCACCTACAAAAGCTTGATTGATATCTTCTGTCAATTTCTCTGCAGCTTCTAAAGAAGGTGTCCAAACAGAAATCGCCGTAATATGTTTTCCATCTAATTCTTTTACATCTGATAGAACTACTTGTGAAGGATATTGTTTTTTACGTGTATGCAACGTATACATATGTCCATCCGCATGAATGTATAAATCAGCTCTTCCTTCACATAGCTTATCAACATCATCTACTTGTTGGTAAGTAATTGTTTTTTCATAGATGATTTGATCTTTTTTCGTAACAATACCACCAGTAGAGGCAATAATAAAATCCAAATCAGGTCCTCCTTCTAGATCTCCTTCAAAACCTAATAATGGTCTACCTGTACATAATCCAAATAAATTTCCTTCTTTTTGAAACGCTTTGATTGCGTTTAAATCTTCTTCTTTAAAATATCCTTGATGATCTTCATTCACAAAATGAAGTGTTCCATCAAAATCACTCGCCATCGCTATCATACGAATACCTCTCACTCGCAAATAATTATATAAATACAAAAAACAGAATTCAATTGCGAATGAAACAACCAAATTCTGTTTTTCAATAATGATTCTCATACACGGAATGCCGTTCACACGGATGTGATAGCTAGCACTCTGCACTCATAGGCCTCCTTCCAAAGAGTAACTTGTAAAATACAAATTAACCATACGAATGTTGAACTGATTGGCAAATGTTTCCAATCATTCTGTATATGTAATTTATAAACTATTTTAGGACTTTTTTCAAGTTCAGAAAGGTTCCTCATCAGATAAAAGAAGCGTATGTACTGTCAAAAATAAAATCGCAATAAATGAAATTGTACCTGTGATACTCAAAACGGTATTTCTTGTTTCCATCTCTAAAATATAATTGTCATATAGACCAGCAATCAATATAAATAAACCTGTGATTGCGGCAGATAAGTTGATCATTCTCAAAGCAGTCCATAACATACCAAACTTACGATCTCTGATTGCGTTAGTTAAACTAGCCCAAAATCCAAATGAAATGTAAAGAATCATCAAATAAAATACACCTATACCATAGTGAAAAGAACCATCTCCATAGGTAACGATCAATATAAATGCACCAAATATCAGATTCAAACAAGCTAATAACATTCCAATAGAATGTACACCTTTTTTTCTTACGATTCTTCTTTTCTCTTCATCTTCTGCTGCACTAACCTTTTGTGTTACTTTTGACCAATGTGTTCTCAATAACGCAATACTTCCATAATACGCTGTAACGATTCCCATCCAGACTGATTTTAATCGAATTGTTTCTTCTAAATACAACAAAACAAATCCATAATTTGTCCATGTTGATATTTCAAAAATCAGCCAGCTCATAAAGATACGGTTGTTTTTTGCTGTCTTTAATATCGTTTTCTGTATAGATTCATTTTCTCTCATTTCTCATAGTTTACTAG
>CAVKTV010000056.1:0-8696 GCA_963659075.1 Lachnospiraceae bacterium
TCGACCCCAACTTATTTTGAAGGGTGACCCCAACCCCGACTGATTTTAGAGTGCCGTAATTTTATGACGAAGAATTTAATTGAAATGGAAAATTTATTTAACATTTTGTTCCAAAATTCTGTGATAAATACACTTCAAAGAATGAAATGAATATAATCATTTTGAGGTGAAAACAATGTATATTTATTATCCGAGTTGTAATTTTTCAATTGCAAATAGAATTCCAAAAAGAACTTATGAATGATAATTTTAAAGACGTTGACTTAGATATGCCTATCATTGTGGATTGTAATCGATGCCTAAAAGGAATAGAACTTATAAATAGAAAAGGAATTCATTTATTGAATTTGTTGATGAAGAATTACATGTGATATTGCATTTGGATATGTTCAATACCATCTTCTAAGAATGGATCACTTGTTTGTACAAAGCCTATATTTTCATATAACTTTCTAGCGTATGTTTGTGCTTCAATCGTAATTGTTTCTTCTTTGTATGTTTTCTTTATAAAAGAAATTACTTCTTTTAGGAGATTTGTTGCGTAACCTTTTCTTCTTTCGGTTGCGATGACTCTACCAATGGCAGGTGTTTGAAATGTTGTATGAGGCGGTAATATTCTACAATAAGCTAAGATTTCATCATTCTCTTTTAAAAATGCATGATATGCTTGTAAATCAAAATCATCTACTTCATGATATGGACAATTTTGTTCTACAACAAAAACATCCACTCTTAATTGATACATATTATGAATTTCTATAGGTGTTAATTCATCAAATCTTTTAATCATTGTAACCATATCATTTACCTCAAAAAGTATAACTTTCCTTTATGTAAAAGATTATAATGGATAAGGTGGTGAAAACAATGAAAAGATTTAAACAAACACAAATAGATGAAATCGTTGAATTATTAGAGAATGATGGAACACTATCAGTTCCTACAGATACTGTGTATGGTGTATGTTGTAGATACGATCATAAGCAAGCACAAGAAAAACTAAGAGATGTTAAGAAAAGACCAGAAACAAAAGCTTTTCCTATCATGTGTGCTAATGAAGAACAAATCAAAGAGATTTGTATTGTGGATGAAAGAAGTGAGAAGATGATTCGTGCATTTATGCCAGGGCCAGTCACTTTTATCTTAAAGAAGAAAGACTGTGTTGCGGAGTATGTGAATGGTGGTATGGATACATTAGCGATACGTATGGCTACAAGTAAAGTCTTAGAACAAATCATAGATAAATTAGGATGCCCTGTTTTTATGACAAGTGCGAATCAATCAGGAGAACCAGTTTGTACGAATCTAGATGATATTGAAAAACATTGTCCATTATTAGATGGAATGATGGAAGGAAATATTACCTTTGGAGAAGCTAGTACAATCATTGATTGCACACAAAATGAAATCAAAATATTAAGACAAGGGCCAGTCACTTTAGAACAAATTAATGAAGTTGTTGAATGAAACTGTTTCAAAAAGAATGAAGAATTCTTGAAAAAGAAATAGTTTCTTTTTTATATCAGTTTTCAGAAAAAACATCTTATTATAAAATAAAAAAAGTCATGAGGGAAATCGCTGAAAGCGAAAAGGAGAATGTAATGAGTGATTATGTAAATCGAGTGATTGAAGAAACGAGAAAAAAGAATCCAGATCAACCAGAATTTCTACAAACAGTGACAGAAGTTTTAACTTCTTTAGCACCAGTTGTAGATGCACATCCAGAATATGAAAAAGCTGCATTGTTAGAAAGACTTGTTGAACCAGAAAGACAAGTGATGTTCCGTGTTGCTTGGGTTGATGATGAAGGAAAACCACAAGTGAATAGAGGATATCGTGTACAGTTTAATGGAGCTTTAGGTCCATACAAAGGTGGATTAAGATTCCATCCATCTGTAAACCTTTCTATTTTGAAGTTCTTAGGATTTGAACAAGTCTTTAAAAACTCTCTAACAACATTGCCAATTGGTGGAGGAAAAGGTGGAAGTGACTTTGATCCACATGGAAAGAGTGATGCGGAAATTATGCGTTTTTGCCAAGCTTTTATGACAGAATTACAAAGACATATTGGACCTAATACAGATGTCCCTGCTGGAGATATTGGCGTAGGTGGAAGAGAAATTGGATATTTATTTGGGCAGTATCGTAGAGTAAGAGATTCTTGGGATAATGGCGTTCTAACTGGAAAACCATTAACTTATGGTGGTTCTTTGATTCGTCCAGAGGCTACTGGTTATGGTGTTTTATACTACGCAAAATGTGTGTTTGACCATGAACATGATTCTTTAGAAGGAAAGACGGTAGTACTTTCTGGTTACGGTAATGTAGCGTGGGGCGCAGCGAAGAAAATTACAGAAATGGGTGGAAAAGTCGTTACGATTTCTGGCCATAATGGTTATGTCTATGATCCTGAAGGAATCAATACAGAAGAAAAGATTTCTTATTTATTAGAAATGCGCACAAGTAAACACGCAAATATTAAGATGTACGCTGAGAAGTTTGGCTGTGAATTCTTTGAAGGAAAGAAACCATATGAAGTAAAAGCTGATGTTTATATTCCATGTGCTACACAAAATGAAGTTGGCATGGAAGAAGCTAAATTGATTGTTGATGCTGGTGCGAAGTATTATTTTGAAGGTGCAAATATGCCAGCGACAAACGAAGCTCTTGCGTATCTACAAGAACATGGTGTTATCGTAGGCCCTGCGAAAGCCGCAAACGCTGGTGGTGTTGCGGTCAGCGCATTAGAAATGTCACAAAACTCTGAACGTTTCTCTTGGACAAGTGAAGAAGTTGATGAGAAGTTAAAACAAATCATGACATCGATTCATGATGAATCCGCAAAGGCTGCTGAAAAATATGGATTTGGTTATGATTTGATTAAAGGTGCAAATATTGCCGGATTCTTAAAAGTAGCTGAGGCAATGATGTCACAAGGATTATTCTAAGAAGCAAAGGAAGACGAGTTCTTCCTTTTTGTATGCGGTATAATAGTGATTAAGAAAGAAAAGGGAGAAACAATATGAAAGACTACGCTATCACAAATCATATTTATTATTCACGTTTAAAAGAAGCAATTGGAAATGAAGAAGAACTAAAAAATCTTGCTGCAGAATTAGCTAATAGACAAGACTTTAAAGAAGTATCTGTAACAGAAGATAGTGTATTAGAAGATGATAAAATCGTAGAAAGAATCAATATGAAAATTGTCTTTTCTAATACAAATGAAGAATTAACGATTACAGTAAAAAGTGAATAATCATTTTCTTTCATACAAAGAATAAATACTTGTATGATCAATACATTCATAATCAGAATCTAAAATATCTTGAATGGTTTCTGTGTGATTGTCACATAGGATCCATTTTGCGAGTTTAGTTTGAAATGTTTGAATGATATCTTGTTTTAAAGAATCATCTTGATTGGATATTTCATCTTGTAAGTAAAAATATTTATAACAAGGCATTGCGTTAGATAAAAGATATGTATTGTTCATTCTTTTACTACCATAAACAACAATTTTGTCATAATCTTCAGATGGGATGTTTTCTAATAAACCTTCCCATCCTTGATTGTTATAGATGGAATATTGTTGTATGGAATAAATAGAACGTTGGATATCTTTATCATAGAAATGATATAGGAACATAAAAGAAAGTGTTAAACAAAGAATCGTTGTTGTTTTTGGATGTTTTTTGAATGGAAATAATTCAAATATTGAATTACAGAATAATGGAATATTGATGATACAAAACATAGATAGATTTGTAGAAAAATCCATTTGAAAGAAATAATAACTTTCTAATAAACCAATGCAAATATAAATCAGACTATTCATATATTTCTTTTTGAATAAAGAACATAAACAAGTTATAAATGGAATGAACACTGTGAATCTTAAAGAGATAATTGTTTTATAGTAATAAGCTGTTTTTGTTGTGTGAAAGAGAGTATCTGCATGATATTGAAATACATCATATATCATAGAATCTAAACAACCTTGATATTGGAAATAAAAGATAAATGGAAGCACAATGATTCCAATCCCAATACATAATAGGAATAAATATTGAAATAACTTCTTCCATTGTTTTTGAATCAGAAGATGGATATAAATAAACACAATAGGAACTAACGCAATCAATCCTGCAGGATTACACATGATTGTGATTCCAAGTGTGACACCAAAGAACAATGAATGTAGAATATGAATAGAATGCTTATTAAAATAACAAAGTATAAAGTAATAACTCCAACCAATCCAAGGCAATAAGAATTCTTCAGAATACATACCATCTGGATAATTTGCTTTTAATAATACAGTTGTAATGCAAAGGACGGTACATGCATAGATTTTATTGTGTGTGATTAGTCTAGTAATAAAATAAACTGAAAGTAGAAAAAGAAATAAGTTTATTATTTGTGTGATAATGATTCCACATTTATTTCCATGTACAAAGGCAATGCCTATCTTACTGATCCAATACATCCATGGACCATTTGATGTAAAAAAATCTTTATAGGGAATGATATGGTAATACCATCCTCTAGCGATCGTAACAGGAATAGAAGAATCATTTCCATTGTAATAGTAAGAAAGTGGACTTGTTGATTTTGAAAATAAAAGAATAAATCCAACAGATAATAATAGAATGACAGCGATTGGTAAACAATGCCTTTTTTGTAAGATATATAATTCTTTTTTCATGATAAAAATTATACATCCACTTGCAAGAAACGGAACAATTGTTTAAAATACCTAACGTCTCGGAGGCGAGTCATTCATAGGAAATGATAACCGGATAAGAGAAAGGATGAGAAACCTTTTTCTTGTCCGGCTTTTACTTTAGGAGGGATATATGTCAAGTAGTTTAACAGAAGGAAAGATTTTAGGACCGTTATTAAAGTTTACGATTCCTGTAATGATTGCCTTAGTTCTACAATCATTATATGGTGCGGTAGACTTACTTGTTGTAGGACAGTTCGCAACAAGTGCAGATGTTTCTGCGGTATCGACAGGCTCGCAAATCATGTCTACGATTACAAATGTCGTTGCGGGATTGTCCATGGGAACAACGATCTTATTAGGACAATTAATTGGTGAAAATAAAAAAGATGAGGCAGGTAAGGCAGTAGGAGCTTCCATTGTTTTCTTTGGTATCGTTGCGGTTATTTTCTCTATAATCATGTTATTGAATATCAGTAATATTTGTTCAATTATGAATGCACCAGAAGAAGCATTTGAGATGACAGAACATTATGTTGGTATTTGTAGTATAGGGATGGTATTTATTGTTGCCTACAATGTTTTAGGTTCTTTGTTTAGAGGTATTGGAAATTCTAGATTGCCATTGGTATCCGTTGCAATTGCGGCAGTGATCAATATCTTTGGGGATTTGTTCTTGGTATCTGTGATGCATATGGGTGCTGCTGGTGCAGCGATTGCGACAGTAGCTTCACAAGGTATTTCAGTTTTAATTTCTATTTTCATTATTCGTAAAATACAATTACCTTTTGATATTCATAAAGAATATATTCGCTTCAATAAAGAAATCACTAAAAGAGTATTCAATTTTGGCTTTCCATTAGCTTTATCAGATTTTTTGGTTGGATTATCTTTTTTAGTTATTGTAGCCTTAGTAAACCAATTTGGAGTTATTGTCAGTGCTGGTGTTGGTGTTGCGGAAAAAGTATGTGCTTTTATTATGCTGATTCCTAGTGCGTTTGGACAATCTATGGCTGCTTTTGTAGCACAAAACTATGGTGCTAGAAAAATGGATCGCGCACATTTAGGATTGCGTTATGGACTCATTACTTCATTTGTTTTAGCTTTGGTAATGGCATATCTGTCCTTTTTCCATGGAAATACGTTGTGTGAGCTATTCTCTAATGATCCAGAGGTTATTGCGGCAGGGTGGCAATATTTAAAAGCATATGCGATTGATTGCTTCTTTACAGCTATCTTCTTTAATATGGCAGGTTTCTTTAATGGATGTGGATATACGAAATTTGTTATGGCCGAAAATTTAATTGGTGCTTTAGCGATTAGAGTTCCAGTATCATATCTCATGTCTATGATCCGACCAGTGAATATTTTCTATATTGGTCTAGCTACTCCATGTTCTTCTTTCTTACAAGTTATTATGTGTGTAGTCTATATGAAAGTCGTTGTATCAAAGAAAGAAAAAGAACTGTCATTAAAACAGTCCAATGAATAACACTATAAATATCATCACAATTAATAAAATAACTTTGATGGTATTTGGAATGGAAGATGAGACCTTAACTTCTCTTTGATAGATGGGGATTAGGTTCTCATCTTTTTTCTTATGGATGATTTCTACAAGTTCCAACAAACAATAAATACAAGGAAACAAGAATAGTCCAAATCCAATATTTCTTAATAGTATATTTGTTGATAATTGTTGGAATATAATTCTCTCTGTTTGAATGGTAATTGCGAGAAATATAATAAACACAATGATTTGTGTAATGATTGCGTTCTTTAATGCATCTTGATGTCTTTGTTTTGTATCAAAGTAGGCAACAAGTTCTTTTTGATCTGTTTGAAAGTACAAATAAGAACCACTTTGTCCAATATAAGTAAATCCTCTTTCTTTCATTTTATAAATGATGTGATCTTTACTACAAGCACCATTTTGTGAAAACTCATATTGATCTTTCACAGAATTAATTTGACAATGATAATAGCGTTTTGAATCAATCTTATTGAATTTAGCGTATGTATTATTGATGGAAGTTGCGAGATACCCTTGTGTACTACAAGCATCTAACCATTCAATCATCTCTTCGCTATTTGCGTAACTACATGGTAATAATTTAATCATGATGAATCTCCCAATAAAGAGAATAACACAAATCAAGTAAAAAATAGAATATAATGATTGCGAGGAAAATGTATATGAATCAAATTAAATGCCCACATTGTGGTACCGTTTTTACAATTAACGAAGCAGATTATAGTTCTATCGTTACACAAATCAAAGACCATGTTTTTGAAGAAGAATTACAAAAAAGAGAAAAAGAAATAGAATCAAGAATTAAAACAGAAAATCAATTATCTTATAAGAATGAATTGTTAACAAAAGAAAAAGAATTAGATTCTTTAAAGAATACATTAAAGATAAAAGAAACAGAATATCAAGCACAACTAGAAAAGAATTCTGCATCTAATAAAGAATTGATTGCGCAATTAAAAGGACAACTAGAAAACCAACAAACAGAAAAACAATTAGCTGTTTCTCAAGCAATTCAAGAATTAAGTGAAAAGAAGAATACAGAAATCAATCAGATTCAAAAACAAATGGATACTTTAAAGAGTCAATCCTATGTGGAATCTGAAAAGATGCGTACGCAATATGATGAATTATTAAAAAGTAAAGATAGAGAAATTGCGGATCAAAAAGCATTGGTAGAACAATACAAAGATTTTAAGATTCGTCTTTCAACAAAAATGATAGGAGAATCTTTAGAACAACACTGTTCTTATGAATTTAATAAGAATCGAATGGGAATGTTTCCAAATGCTTATTTTGAAAAAGATAACGACGCAAGAAGTGGTTCGAAAGGGGATTTTATATTCCGTGATTTTGATGAAGAAGGTACAGAAATCATTTCCATTATGTTTGAGATGAAGAATGAAAATGAAACAACTTCAACAAAACATAAGAATGAAGACTTCTTGAAAGAATTGGATAAGGATCGTAGAGAAAAGAAATGTGAGTATGCCGTACTTTGTTCGATGTTGGAAGCAGATAATGATTTGTATAATGAAGGGATTGTAGATGTATCTTATCGTTATGAAAAGATGTATGTGATTCGTCCACAGTTCTTTATTCCAATCATAACATTATTAAGAAATGCCGCAATGAACGCTCTCGATTACAAAAAACAATTGATTGTAGAAAAAAACAACAATTTAGATCTTGCGAATTTTGAGGATAACATGAATCGTTTTAAAGATGCGTTTGGTAAGAATTATGCATCTGCTTCAAAGAAGTTTTCTGACGCAATTGATGAAATTGATAAATCGATTCAACACTTGCAGAAAATTAAAGACGCTTTGACTTCATCAGATCGTCAACTTCGTTTGGCAAATGATAAAGCACAAGATTTAACGATTCGTAAATTAACGAAAAATGCACCAAGTGTACGTCAAAAATTAGAGGAAGTAAAAAAATCAGATGAAGAATAAAATTGGTTGGACTTTGTATCATACAATCATATTTTGCTTAGAAATATTGTTTTTCTATGGCTTAAGTGTAAATCTATCAATGTTCTATGATGGAATGACATCTGCTTGGATTTCGTTGTTTACGTGGATGACAATGAGTGGGGCGTTAGGATTACAAGTGCTGATAGAACTATTGGTTGAAAATAAAAATGAGGATGAAAAGATTAAACAGATAAGCATGGTTGTGATTAGTTTTATTTTATCTATCATTGTATCTATTTCTGATATTCGTATCGGTGGAATCTTATTGTTATGTAATCTTTTAGACTGTTTTTTAAGATACAAAAATAAGAATCAGATTTATTCAATATGTATGTTTGTTGGAAGTATGTTCTTATGGAATGAAGCATATTTGTATGAATGGATATCATTTAGTAAGTATTTATTCTTTCTATGTATTGAAACGTTATTCTTATTTCAACATATGAAGAAAGAAGAACAG
>CAVKTV010000056.1:8706-11531 GCA_963659075.1 Lachnospiraceae bacterium
GAACAGATTAGTTTTCATTCAAAGAACAAAAAAGAAATCATCATTCAAACGATCATTCAATGTATAAAAAATGGATGTATTTTAGGAGTGTTCATCATTTCTACACTTGCGATGGTACAGATTCATCAAGAAGGAACACTCTTTTATTCCAAACATATATGGATGTATTATGCGTTATTGACTGTTGGATTGATACTTTCTGTATTATTCAATCAGAAATATAAACATACAGCCGTATCACAAAGAATCGCGTTTGGAATTTCTATGCTTGTTATTTCTGGTTGGATATTTAATAAATCAGTGCTATTAAGTGGTGTAATGATATTGGTGTGTGCGTCTTTTATCGCATTAGAAATATTGTTAGATCAATTTGGAAAACAAATGAAGATGGATTGTATGAGTCGTGTTTTGTTGTGTGTTGTTTTATTGATTACACAAAATGTATATGATGGAATCTATGTGAATTATCAAGTTGTATTTTTAATTATGTATATGATGATTGGAAACGTAATGATCATTTCTAGGTTTTCGGAAATAGAAAGATAAGCTAAAATAGTTAAGAGGTATTCAAAATGGCACTTAAAGCAATTTTATTAGATATTGATGGTACATTAACAAATCATAAAAAAGAAATTACAGAAGAAACGAAGAAAGCATTGATGAATGCACAGAATTATGGTATTCGATTGGTTATCGCAAGTGGTAGACCTGCCAAAGGAATCTTTCAATATGGTGATCAATTAGACATGAAAATGCATAATGGTATCTTTGTTTGTTACAATGGAGCACGTGTTGTAGATTGTCAAACAGGTGAAGTTTATGTCAATGTGACAATTCCAAAAGAGACAACACAAAGAGTGTTAAAACACATGAAGAACTTTGATGTTAGACCTATGATTACACATGGCTCTCATATGGTTGTGGAAGATGTATATAACTGTATGGTGAAAGATGGAGATAGAGAATTCAATGTCATTGAATATGAATCTCGTATGAATGGATATAAGTTAATGGAAGTAGAAGACTTAGAATCCTTTGTGGATGGACCAGTGAATAAGATTTTAACAGCTGGTGATTCTGATTATTTACAAGCACACTACAAAGAAATGTCCGCACCATTTGAAGGCGAACTTTCTATGATGTTTACGGCTAACTTCTATTATGAATTTACCGCAAATGGAGTGGATAAAGGAAAAGCTCTAACAATTGCGATGGATAAACTTGGAATCCTTCCTGAAGAGTGCATTGCCTTTGGAGATGCTGAGAATGATATTTCAATGTTGAAGTTTGCGGGAATTGGTGTCGCAATGGGAAATGCACAACAATGTGTGAAAGATATTGCGGATGAAATCACAGATGATAATGAACATGATGGAATCGCTAAATCTTTATATAAACATATTCCACAATTACATACATTTGACTAAGAGTGAGTGAATCACTCTTTTTCAATGATTTGATAGTTTTCAGAGAAACCATCATACATGCATGCGTGATTTGTATTTGTTGAAAAGATAATCGTTCCATTTTGTTCTTCGTATAAATAACCTGTATAGGATATTGTGAAAGAATAATAACTAGGATATAAATCAGTATATAAGTTATGAATGTTATAAGTGACAGTAACAGTACCATTTTCATGAATAGAATATGATTGATATGTAGGATCATATGCATTGATTTCTTCTTTTCCAAAAGAGTAGGAAGAACATTGTGCTAAATCATTGGATACAGTACTTGTATATGATTGGAAAAAAGCTTCAATTGATTCTGATGAATATAATTGTTCTTTTGGTATTTCAATTGTTTTGGTTGTATTTTTGATTTGATAACCTTGTTGTAATAAATCATCTTCATTGAAAGAAGCAGTAATTGTTGCGGAAGCATTGGAATCTAATGTATAAGAATAAGAAATATCTAAATCATTATATTTTGAGTTTGTGATAGATAGAGATGGAATACCATCATCGTACGACCATTCTGTTTGTAGATCATCAAATATTTCAATTTCTTGAACTTGTTTGAGATTTTTAACAGTGTATGTTTTAGAAGTATTTGTGAAATTATATTTTGATTGTTTGGCTGCATCATGATTATATGTACATGCATACGTAATGACCATCCCATTAGATAAGTGATCACTTTGAGAGAATGAACAATTGATTGATTTAATGAGTGTTCCTAAATTTGTTGTGTCTTGTTTCTTTCGCTGTTTATCACGATAATCTTCTCTTAATTGTTTGAGTGCAGTGGATTCTGGAGCGAATGTAGAAATCGTTCCATTTCCATTTGTACCAACAAAAGTGACTTGTTGATCATCTAATAAAGAAATTGTTTGTCCATATGTATGAAGATAGATTGCTCGAAATAAAAGGGTACATGAAAGAACGATTCCTAGGAAAATACCTACCTTTGCGACAAATGGCAAAAGGATCCTAAATGGATCTGATTCTTTATGAAAATCTTGTTCATCTATTACAGGAAGTTCTACTGTATCATCAAGATCAATGTTCCTTCTCTTTCTTTTAATCATCGTTCATTGTGTTTAATAGTTCTAATAATTGTTTCTTAGTTATTTTTTGTTCGTTTTTAGATTCTGTTGTGTTGATTTCAAAAGGAATCTTTTTTTCTCTAACAACTGCACGTGCAAAAATATTAAAAGCTGTTGTTGCGTTCATTCCCATTTCTTCAACCAACGAATCAAATTCTTTTTTTAGTTTTTCATCCATACGGATGGAAAAAGTTTGTTGTGCCATAATGATATTACCTTTCTGTGTTCTATTTTATATCAAAACGAACACAAAAGATATAAAAGAGAACATAAA
>CAVKTV010000057.1:0-11291 GCA_963659075.1 Lachnospiraceae bacterium
TTATACCACCAAATACATTTTTTAATTTTTACCCTTCATGTGCAAATAAGGATTTTTTATTTTAAAAAGGAAGTGAGTTTTATTTCACTTCCTATATTTTTTGTACAAAACCTGCTTTTTTCAATGAAAAATAAACTACAGGTAATAATATTAAATGAATGATGATTGCTGGAAATGTAGAGATGAAATAGGATGTAATCCATACTTGTAATGTATACGTACTACCTAATACGATACTCTGTACGATTCCACCAACAATTCTTCCACATAACATTGCGATAATCAAAGACAGATATACTTTCACTTGATCTTTTTGGTTCTTGAATACATTCATTAATATGCCAGATACTAGTCCATATACTGGTAGTTCAAAGCACATTCCAATCAATGTAGTTCCTTGTGGCATTCCATATAACACATGATTCATTAAAGGACAAATAAGTCCTACAATGATTCCTTCGATTGGTCCAATAACTAAACCAGTTAATAAAGGTGAAATATGCATTGGTGAAAATAGCACACCTCCATTTGGAATCATTCGAATGACTGGTGGTAATACTAGTCCTAAGGCAATCATCATTGCGGTCATTGTTAATTTTTTTGTGTTTTTCAATTGATTTCTCCTAATATTTTCTTTCTTACTTCTTCGATCGATAAATTATTTTCTTTCGCAATCTTTGCGAGATCTTCATATTCTAACTTCTCACGCTTTACGTGATATCCACTACTCTTTTTTAAACGGATCGTTCCATATGAAGTGTTAATCGTTTCAATATTTCTTTTTAAAGCGTGTCTTTTACATGTCGATTCACGGATTCCTAATGTTGTTAGATGTTGAAACATGAGTTCAATCATTTTTTCTTTATCAGATATTTTACACATGCATGTAAAAACATAACCAGGACGATTCTTTTTCATGTGTACTGGTGTTACATAAACATCTAAAGCATGATTTTCAAATAAAACATCATACGCAAATCCAATGTTTTCACTTGTCATATCATCAATATTACATGTTAGTTCACATACTTCACCATCATCATCCATTTCACCAAGAAAAGCTCTAACACAATTTGCGGCAGGAAAATCTTTGTTCCCCATTCCATAACCGATCTTTTCACAATACATTGTTGGTTGTGTTTCAAAAGAATCTGCAAAGTATTTTAATATGGCAGCACCTGTAGGTGTACATAATTCTCCATTCATATTTCCTGCATATGTAGGAATTCCTTGAAGAATCAATGCGGTAGCTGGAGCTGGCACAGGTAATATGCCATGTGCACATTTCACCATTCCATTTCCTACAGCGATTGGTGAAGCAATGATTCTATCCGCATCAATCATTTCAAATAAAATACAATTTCCAACAACATCTGCGATTGCATCTTTTGTGCCAACTTCATGAAAGTGAATATTTGTGATGTTCATTCCATGAACTTTACTTTCTGCTTGGGCAATGATTTGATAAATAGCTTTTGCGTCATTCTTTACTTTTTGACTTACAGATAAAGTATCAATCAACAAAGATATATCTTGTAGATTCATTCCGTGATGATGAACATGATGTTCATGACCATGATTTTGAATCATAACATTTGGAAAATGTGATGTAATGATCTTTCGTATTTGATTTTCCGCAACATCTCCTTGATCATGATCATATACATAAGATAAAATATGATTGTCATACTTCACTTGAGAAATACATTCAATCTCTTCGATATGATCTAGAATATGTTCCATAGAATGATCATCCACTTTCTCAATCAAATATTGAAAACAAGCTTCATGTGCTTCTAATGATTTTTCTTCTTGTCCATCGATCAACACTTGCATATGTGTACCTAGAATTCCACATTTATTAGATTGAACTGCAGAAAATTGAATTCCTTCTAATCCTAAAGAATTCATTTTATCAACAAATGCTTCTTGATCAACAAGTTCACTTAAAGCACCCATCAACATATCACCTGCACACCCCATTTTGCATTCTAGATATAACGTTTTCATAAATACCTCACTCTAATGTATTAGCTACTTTTTCCAACCACTCACGAATTTGAATATGTTGTGGACATTGCACTTCACATTGACCACATTTCACACAAGCACTCGCCTTAGAATGTGGAGCTTTCGTTGCGTTTTCATAACGTTTCTGAGCACCTTGTGTATCTTTGTAGATCAATTCAAGATTCATTGCCTTAAAGATATCAGGAATTTGAATCTTCATTGGACAACCTTCTGTACAATAATGACAAGCTGTACAAGGAACTTGTTCAATGGATTGTAAGATATCCATAGCTTGTTCGATTACTTTCTTTTCTTCCTCTGACAATGGTTTAAAATCTTTCATATAAGATAGATTATCTTCCATTTGTGCTAAATTACTCATACCAGAAAGAACGACCATAACGCCTGGTAAAGAGGCAACAAAACGCACTGCCCATGAAGCTAAACTAGCTTGTGGATTCGCACTTTTTAATAATTCCGCAACTTGTTTTGGTGGGTTAGCTAAAGTTCCACCTTTAATTGGTTCCATTACAACGATAGGTTTATTATGCTTACGAGCTACTTCATAAACCCCTTTTGAATCCACACTAGGATTGTTCCAATCCGCATAATTGATTTGTAATTGAACAAATTCTACATCTTCATGTTTTGTTAAGATTTCATCCAACTTTTTAGCTGTCCCATGAAATGAAAAACCATAATGTTTGATTTTCCCAATTTCTTTTAAATCTTTTACATATTCAAATAAATTCCATTGTTCATATTTCTCAATATTGTCATCATTAATTGCGTGCAATAAATAGAAATCAATGTAATCAACACCTTCTCTTTCCAATGAAATGTTAATTTGATTCTTTGCCTCTTCAACCGTTTTTGTGGCATTCACCATTAATTTTGAAGTGATGTAATAGGAATCTCTAGGTTGTCTAGAAGTAATCGCTTTACGAGCAGCTTCTTCACTTCCCGTATAAACATACGCTGTATCAAAATACTTTAACCCTTCTTCCAAAAATAAATCAGCCATTTGTGCAGTTTGTTCTACATCAATCACATCATTTTCGACATCAATTCTAGGCAAACGCATCAACCCAAATCCAAGTTTTGGCATACTTTCTACAAACTTTTCATCTAACATAAATTCCTCCTCACAAGAAATATAAACCTAAAGTTCACTTTAATTGCAAGTACATTTTAATTTATTTTTCCAAAAAGAAAAGCTATGTTTTCATAGCTCTTACTTTAATGCATTTTTAGACCACTCAGCATCACGTAAAATTGCTCGACCAAGCCCAACTAAATCACATGCTTTTTCTTCTAATACTTTTTCAGCTTCTTCTTTTGTTGTAATACCACCAGTAATGAGTACTGGAATATTTACGCTCTCTTTAATGATTTTTCCTACATGTGAAAACCAACCTGGTGTTGAATTTTCCGAAATCATATAACCATTCATTCCACCAGATACATCTAATAGATCCACACCTGCTTCCTCAAACAATTTTGCGGCAATACCAGCTTCTTCTTCCGTAGATCCACCATCTTGATAATCACAAGCACCAAAACGATAGGCAATTGGATAATCTTCACCAACCGCTTTACGAACTGCTTGAATCACTTCACATTGAAATTTCGTTCTACCTTCCATTGTACTTCCTGTATATTCATCACTTCTATGATTAATTAATGGGGAATACATTTGGCAGTTGAAATATCCATGTGCACCATGTATTTCTACACCATCATAACCAGCTTGTTTTACTAATAAGGCAGAAGATACAAATGCATCCTTGATTTCATTTAGTTCTTCTTTTGTGAGTGTATTAATATCTAATACAACCTCTCCTGTCACTTCTTGTTTTGATTTACATCCTGCGTGATTGATTTGTGCGAATACCTTTGTATTTGGCTGACTATGGATTGCGTCAACAAGTTTCTTCAACTCATCTACATTTGCGTCTTTTCCTACAGATAATTGATTTCTACTCGCTTTCCCATTTTTCATGATATAAGCATGTTCTGTAATAATTAATCCTGTATATCCACTACGCTTTTGATAGTATTCACATAAAGAATCTGAAACTTGACCATTTGTAGATTTCTCTGTTGCCATCGGTGGCTGAACTATACGATTGTTTAATACTAATTGATTGATTTGAATTGGGGCTTTTAACATACACTTCTCCTTCTTTTGAGAAAAGTTTACTTTAGAAATCAAAAAAAAGCAGTTGATATGCTCAACCGCTTAATAATTCAAATTTACAACTGTTACTTCAGAATTTGTTCCAACACGAATTGGAGGGCCATAATATCCAACACCAGCCGTTACGATTGTAGGAACACCATATAATTCTTTATATCCATACCCATTATCATTGAAGAATGGAACGATTAAATTTCCAGGAAATATTTGTCCTGCATGTGTATGTCCACAAAGAATCAAATCCGCACCATTTTCACTCAATTCTTCAAAATCCCATGGTTCATGTTCTAAAACAATTTGTGTATAAGAAGAATCTGTATCCTGCATTACTTCTTTTGCGGACATTCTTTCTTCTGCCCCTTCACCATTCTTTTCACCATCAACTCTTCCAACTACTTGAATTCCTAAATCTTCAAATGTTTCCGTTTCATCCGCTAACATATGAAAATTCGCCGCAACCATAAATTCATCCATTGTCTTAGGGCGTAAGGCAATCGTTGGATCATCTACAGAGAAACCACCAAACAACGTTTCATTGACGTCATGATTTCCATATACAACATATGTTCCATACGTTGTCTTCATCTTTGAAAGTTCAGCTGCATACGCTTCTGGATTTTCTAATCCATCATAGGAAGAAGTAAATACATCCCCTGCAATCAATACCATATCCGCATTCTGTGCATTCACCATTTCTACCATTTTCTTTGTTAATTCAATATTGGAATTTGTAGAAAGATGTAAATCACCTAATAAAACAATTTTTAAATTTCTATTTTGAGAAGAAGCTGTTGTAACATCATATGTCACTAGCTTTGGATTCTGTGCATGTTTTGTACCATAAACATTCACTAGTAAGCTACCACAACAAGCAACACACAAAAGAATTTTCTTTGCTTGATTTAGATGTTCTTTGTTTTTATGAAAAAACAAAAGAACAATTTCTCCTACCACAAGAATCATTGCGTAATACGCTAAATACCCCAAGAAAATATTTCCATACTTCTGAAATGTATATAATCCTATATCTTCTGGTAAAAAAGCTCCCAAGAGTGGCAAAGTAGCCAACAAAAGATATACTACTAAAATGATACTTCTAACGCTTTTCTTAGCCCAATGAAATTTTTCCAAAAAATTTCGAGTACGTAATATCAAATAGATATTAATCAAAAGATAAGCTGCTACTAAACTAAAATAATCTGTTTTCATTCCTCTTTTCTCCTGCACATTATTTTACACAATTCTAAAAAAAAAGACATCATTGTCCATTTACATAGAACTGTTGATGTCTTTGTGCTAATCCCATTAATGTTCTTTCTGTACTCACAAGCAATCCTTTATACTCTTCTTCATCATTTGCTTTCTTTAAGTCTTCTAATAGATTATGAATTAATTTTGTAAACTCATTTTGAAAAAATCCTTCGTTTAAATGATAGCTATGTTCAACCCAACCACAAAGCTTCGTAAGATCTTCTTTGATCATTTCTTCTATTTTCCACATCATTATCTCCAATTGTTAAAAATCTATCTTTATTCTATACCTATTTTTTACAATCGGTTAATAAACTTCCTTGTTTTATTTGTTTTTCTTTCAATTTGTGTCGGATTTGATTTAAAACAGCTCTTTTATCTTTTGACCAAGTTGGTGCCAATAACAAATCTGTTGCACCATCTCCTGTCAAACGATGTATCACAACATTCTCATTTAAATGTCCAATACAATCCACAATGATATCTGTATATTCTTCTTGTGTTAAAACATGAAACATTGTTGGATCATTCTCATACATTCTTCCTAAATCACACCCTTTTAGATAATGTAGTAATTGTAATTTGATACCTTCTACTTCTAAATGATTTAAATGTTGGATCGTTTGAATCATATCTTCTTTTGATTCATTTGGTAATCCAATGATTATATGCGTAATCACTGGAATATGAATCGAATGTAATTGTTTGACACATGTATCAAATACAGCTAAAGGATACCCTCTACGAATAAAAATAGCACTTTTGGAATGTATTGTTTGTAGACCTAATTCAACCCATATAAATTTATCTGGGAATTCTATTTGTAGTTGTTGAAATAATTGTATTGTTTCTTCTTGCATACAGTCAGGTCTCGTCGCAATGGAAATACCCGCAAAAAGTGGATTCTTTAAAGCAGATGAAAATAGAAAATAAAGTCTATCAATCGTATCATATGTATTTGTATAAGCTTGAAAGTAAGCGATATAGTCACCTACTTTAGCTTCTTGATGATTATAGATCAAATCACTTTGTTGTAACATTTGTCCTTCATAATGAATCGCAAAGTCACCTGAACCACCTTCATCACAAAAGATGCAACCTCTTGTATCAATTTTCCCATCTCGATTTGGACACGTCATACCTGCATCTAAAGCTACACGATATAATTTTCTTCCAAATGTTTTTTTACAATAATCAGTGAAAGAATAATAATATTGTTTTTCCATATTAGATGAATTCTATATCTTTTAATTTCTTTGCGGAATCATATCCTTTGTTGTATAAAGCTATGATACTATCTTTATCTTTTGTTAGAGTTTTCATATTTCCTATATCATCCGGAGCGATGATACAAACTTTATTTTCTTTTTCTAGTTTTTGACATGCATCAACAGATTGATTGTATACAATGGATCTTGTCTGCATGGATTGTGCGGCATTTGGATAATGTAGTTTCAATAGATCCGCAATCACTTTATCATTTTTAGGAATTCTTCTAAAATCAGCAGGTCTAGTTAATATGACAACAACCTTATCACATCCATCTTCAAATGCTTTTTGATATGGAACAGGATCACTCAATCCACCATCATAGTATGGAATTCCATCTATCATATATGGGCGATTCACTACAGGTACACAACAACTCGCTTTAATTGGATCATAACTATCTTGTCTCATATCATATTTATGGAAATAATATGGTTTACCAGTATTTGCGTTTGTTGCGACAATCAACATTTCTCTTTTATCATCACGCATCTTTTTCCAATCCAATGGATAATCTCCATCATGATCTGATAATGATGAATAAATGTAATCCAATCCAATATAAGAACCTGTATGTACTAGATTCTTAAAACTCATATATTCCCATCTCTGTAAATATTTTGTATAAAAAACGTAGTTTCTACCTCTTTGTTCAGCCATATAAGAAGCCACATTCGCAGCACCTGCACTTACACCAATCGCATAATCAAAACGAATTCCTTGATCCAAACAATAATCCAATACACCTGCACCAAATGATCCTCTTAATCCACCACCAACATCTATCAATCCTATCTTCATAAAACCTTCTTTCTTGCACATTATACTGACAAAATCATTGGATGTGCCCAAACAAAATCTACAATCTGTCTATCTTTGTGGACCTTGTTCCAAGATTTTATTAAACTTTGTTACAAAGGCAATCGTTGTTATGGTTGCAGCTAAGATATCACTAATTGGTTCCGCAACAAACACCCCAAATACTTGATCTTCAAAAAACATTGGTAATATCAAAATCAATGGAATCAAAAGAATCAATTTTCTTAATACTGCTAAGAAAAGAGAAATCTTTGCCTGAGAAAGACCAACAAAACTATTCTGGCAACTAATTTGGAACCCTGTAGCGAAAATACCAATCATATAAATTCTTAAAACACCTGCTGTATAATCCGTCAAAGTCGCATCAGATGTAAAGATACCCGCAAACGCCTTAGGGAATAACATCATCAATGCCCAAAATGTAATTGCGTATATTGCACAAACACACAATTCCGCAAAGAATGCTTTTTTCACTCTTTCGTTTTTTCTAGCACCAAAGTTATAAGAAATAATTGTTTGACCACCTTGACAGATTCCTTGTAGAGGCATGGAACAAAGTTGGGCAACGCTTGTAATGATCGTCATCGCACCAACTGCTAGATCTCCACCATATTTAGATAAAGAACTTGTAAATGTCATAGAAAGAATACTTTCTGTTGATATCATTACAAACGTAGAAATACCTAAAGCTAAACAAGGGAATAATATTTCTTTTTCAACTTTTAGATTCTCTTTTCTTAAATGTAGAATCGTTATTTTCCCTGTTAAAAATACTAAGATCCAAATTGCGCCTACAACTTGTGATAATACTGTTGCGATAGCTGCACCTTTCACACCCATATCAAATACAAAGATAAAAATTGGATCTAGAATAATATTGATTACTGCACCAATGACTGTTGTTAACATACTAGTTTTCGCAAAGCCTTGTATTGTGATAAATGGATTCATACCCATCACAATTAACACAGCACCTGCTCCTAAAATATAAATTCTTGCGTATTCTAAAGCATATGGCAATGTAACTTCACTCGCTCCAAATAAAAGTAATAATTGTGGTGCGAAGATATAAAACACAATCGTTAAAACAATTGTTAAAAATAGCGTTAATGAGAAACAATTTCCAATGACTTTTTCAGCTTTATTATTTTCTTTCGCACCTAAAAATATTGAAGCACGTGGTGCACCACCAGATCCCGAAAACATCGCAAACGCATTGATCATCATTAAGATTGGTGTGAATAATCCTACGCCTGTTAAAGCCGAAGCACCGATATTCGGAATATGTCCAATGTAGATTCGATCTACGATGTTATATAAAAGATTTACAATTTGTGCGATGACTGCTGGCACCGCTAAAGAAGCTAATAGCTTATATACACTTTCTGTTCCTAATTTTTCTTTATTCATATGACACCTACTGTTTATTTGTTATCTTTGCGACATTTTTAATTTCAATTGAAATCGTTCCATCATCTTTTTTTCTAAATTCTATAAAATGACTATTTTCAGAATATTCTGTCGGAAAAGATAGTTCAATTCCTGTATCTGTTTTGATTTTTTGATTTTTTAGTTTTGTTGTGACGTATTGTTTTGGAACTTCTACTTTTTTTGGAATTTCATGTTCTAAAGATGTAGAAATAAATGCATCTTGCATTTCATCCGTTTCATTAAAGACATTTGTAGCTAGATCCTCTGTTGTGATAGGTGTTTCTTCTTCAATACTTTCTTTCACATAGTTTTTATACTTTGATAAAAGTAATGTTGGATTCGTATCTGTTTTAACCGCAACTTCTTTTACAACTTCATTGACTTCTTTAAACACTTCTTCTTTACTCTTTTCACATGTACAATCCAATATCATTTCTTGTATCACTTCAATATCTTTTGTTCCCCAATCTGTTTTATCAACAAAAGATACATTCATATTGATTAGATTCACAAACGCAAAAGTAGAAGCTTTTTTTGTGACAGAAGGTAATAATGAATGTTGTTGTGTAATCGTATTTGAAACAATTCCATTCTCTTGTTTTGTGAAATGTGTATAAGCACTTTGATTTTCTAATAAAACAAAAGCAATATAAGGTACTTCTTCATAGGAATAATCCATAAATAAAACATCATATGTTTTTATCTCTGCATTTTTTAAATATCCTTCTAATTTTTCTGATAGATTCAAAGAAAGATCTACAAAGTTTATATCTTTATTTTGATATGTTTTTAAGAGTGATAAAAATTGACTTCCTTCTTGAAAGTTACCTTCTTTACATCTTGTATCACTGATCATTTTTGTGATTTGTTTATTCACATAGGATTCTATTAATGTATCTTCTAAATTTAAAGATCGTTGTGATAATACAGTTTTATCACTCATAAAATCAAAGATATGTAAAATTGCCGAATTCAAAAAATAGGTAGCCATAAAAACCTCCAAAAAAAGAAAGCCAAGCTTTCTTCAATATTTTATCATTTATTCTAACGATTGAATAATTTCTTTTGCGACTGCTTTTCCTTCTAAAACAGCGCTACCAATTGTGGCTGGACCAGTCTTTGCATCACCAATAATATATACATTTTCTTGATTAGAAAGATGTCCTTCTGTATTCATAAGATTATCATGTAGTACTTTGAAGTTTACCTTTTGTCCAATTGCCATCACAATCAAATCCGCTTTTTCTTCATATGTGCTATCCGCAACTTCATGCGTACTTCTTCTTCCACTTTCGTCTGGTTCCCCAAGTTCCATTTTCGCAACTTTCGCTCCAACGACTTGTCCATTTTCATCTCTTAAGATTTCTTTGATATTTTCTAAGAAATTAAACGCAACGCCTTCTTTTCTTGCATCTCGGATTTCATTTTTATTGGCAGGCATTTCATCTTCACTTCTACGATAAACAACAGTCACTTTATCAATGATACGAATCAAAGATCTAGCACAATCCATCGCAACATTACCACCACCCCAAACAATTGCGTGATGATATTTTTTATAGTCTTCATGATTTTTATTAATGTTCAAATCATAAAGAAGTGTCAAACCCGCAAACAATCCATTTCCAGTATCAAATCCAAATGTATTTTCAACTTGCGCACCAATTGCCACAATCACTCGATCATATTTTTGTTTTAATTCTTCAAATTTTTCTGTATTGATTTCTGTATCAAAATGAAACTTTACACCTGCTTCTACCAAGCCTTCATAAGCTTTATCCAAAAAAGATTTAGGCATTCTATATTCAGGAATTCCTGTATAGATTGCTCCACCAATCGAGGATTCTTTATCAAAGATATCAATATCATATCCTCCTTGTTTTACTAACTCTTGTGCTAGTGTATAACCAGCAGGTCCTGCACCTATAATCGCAATCGTATGATTCATATTCAAATCCTCCTTGTATATATTTTGCCATGAAATTATGTTATTACAATTCATTTACCTTATGCAATCTATTAATATCTTTTATTATTCAATTCTAAAATGTAAAATAGAACACATGAAGGACTTCAATACAAAAATCGAACAATTAAATCAATACATCAAAGAAAGTGAGTCAATTGCCTTTTTTACTGGTGCTGGTATTTCTACATTATCAGGTATTCCTGATTTCCGTAGTAAAAATGGTTTATATTCCAATCGTTATCATGGAAGAAAACCAGAAAAAATATTACATATTAAATTCTTCAATAAAAACCCAGAAGAGTTTTATACGTTCTATCGTGAGAAATTATTATTAGAAGACGT
>CAVKTV010000058.1:0-1425 GCA_963659075.1 Lachnospiraceae bacterium
TGGTGTAACCCAATCAAACGTTGCTGAACATTTGTTCCCGCACCAAGTTTTTGAGTACTTCCTAGCAAGAATCTAACCTCACCATTATTCACTTTTCGATACAGTACTTTTTTCTTTTCTTCTGTATCTGCATTATGAATAAATTCGATTTCTTCTTCTGGTATGCCTTTGTTCATCAGTTCTGTTTTTACATCATCATAAACGCTGAATGTACCATCTTTCTTTGGTGTGGATAGGTCACAGAAAATCAATTGCGTGCCTTTATAAGAATTACTTTCTAGGTACAAATTATATGCATTATTAACACATTCTTGTGTCTTATTTGGTACATCAGAAACACTTTCATCTGATATCATTCTTTGGTCTAATGCTACCTTTCTTCCGTCATTCGTTATTTTTAACATATTATCGACAGAAGGATTTACATTGCCTTTTCTAACTTCATCCGCTCTTTCAGCTAAATCTGCAACATATCTTTTTTGGAAATCAGAAGGTTCTAAACTGATATTGTGATATTCAACTTCTGGTTCATCTAGATTTAGCTGATCCTTCGTTTTGATATCAGCTACTTCTTTAAAGATACTCATCAATTCTGGTAGATTATAGAATTTAGAAAATCTTTGTTTTGTTCTATAGCCAGTGCCTTCTGGGTTTAACTCGATAGCATTAACTACTTCACCAAAACTTGATGCCCATGAATCAAATTCATCAATTCCAGTTTCTTCTAAACGTTTGCGTTGTAAGAATCTTTGCATGATATACATTTCCGACATGGAATTACTAATTGGAGTTCCTGTTGCAAATACAATGCCTTTTCCATCTGTAATTTCATCTATATATCTGCATTTTAAAACCATATCCATGCTCTTTTGAGAACTAGCAGTATTAATTCCTGCAACATTAGACATCTTTGTATAGATATTCGCATTTTTGTAATAATGTGCCTCATCTACATATAATCTATCAATACCTAATTCTTCAAAAGTAACAACATCATCTTTTGGTTTTGAATTCAAATCATCTAAACGTTTCTTCAGCTTCTTCTTTTTCTGCTCTAGTTGTTTAATAGAATAACTTCTTCTTTCGCTATAATCTGCATTATTGATTATTTTAATTGCATCCTCTAATTCATTTCGTACATATTCTTTTTGTCTTTCATCACTTAAAGGAATTTTTTCAAACTGTGAATGTCCAATGATAATTGCATCATAATTTCCTGTTGCAATCTTTGCACAGAAATGTTTTCTATTAGCCATTGTGAAGTCTTTCTTTGTAGCTACAAGGATATTTGCACTTGGATACAATTGTAAGAATTCCGTTCCCCATTGTTCAGTTAAATGATTTGGTACAACAAATAATGCCTTATTTGAAAGTCCTAAACGTTTGCTTTCCATGCATCCAGCTACCATTTCATATGTTTTTCCC
>CAVKTV010000058.1:1435-11258 GCA_963659075.1 Lachnospiraceae bacterium
CAAATGTGAGCCATCATATTCACGAGGTCTGATACAATTGAATGTTTCGTTATATTTCTTTACTAGGTATTCTCTTCTATCCTCATTTTCCCAAATCCAAGATTTGAATTCTTCTTTTAAAATATCTTGTCTTTGTTGAGCTTCAAGTGTAGCTTGCACATCGGCAACTTTTACTTCATTACCATCTTTATCTATAACAGTTTTGAATATTTTTTTAGCTTTTAGATTCAAGCAACATTCAAATAAATCATATGCGTTAGCCTTTTCTGTTCCATAAGTTTGCGTTACCGCAATCTTAGAAGAAGGACTAATATATTGCGTATTTGTTACTTTGTATTGATTTGTAGCTTTTGAATATTCCACTTTTCCATATGATTCCCAATAATGCCTATTTGTTTTTTCATCAATAAATTTCTGATAGTAATCTGTATCAATCCAAGTCGCACCTAAACGCACATCGATTTCACTAGCATTTAGGTCTTTTGGAATTACCTTTTCTAGTCTTTCTACATTGATGCGATATTGAGGGTCGTATTCTGCTTCTGTTTGAGCGATTCTCAACTTTTCTCTAACGTTACCAGACAAATACTCATCTTGATTCTGCCATTCTTGTGTAAGTGGTTCTTTAAATATCTGCCCTTCTAGTTCCTTTATGATAGTATCTACATCTTTATTACAAAGTTGTGACATATATTCAAGGTCAACTTTCGCTTTCTCATTGATTGAAATAGTCAATGCTTCTAATGGTGTTTCTACACTAGAAACTGGTTCAACTCTTTGAATCGTCCTCTTATAAAAAATGTCTGCCTTTGAAAGCAGATTTCCATCTTCATCTAAGTTTTCCAAACTTCTAAGTAAGTAATAACTATCATCGTCTTGGAAAGCAGATTTATTTCCTCTAGAGCTTAATATTCCATATTTCTTTGTGTAATTGTCGTATAAGGAATTTAATTCTGATTGTGTCTTTTCTAACAATTCATCATCCTCTGTTTCCATTTGGATTCTAATAATTTCTCTTGCACAATCACGTATATCAATCATTCCTTTAATACGTTCTTTGACGTTTCCACTGACATTTCTTTTAACCATTACAGAATTTGTTCTGTAGTAGATATCTCCATTCACTTCCGTGAATGAGAAATTTCGTACACCATCTTCTGCGGGAATTGTTTCAAATTCTTCTGTTTCATCTTCGCTGAGAACATCATCATATTTAGGAATCAATCCTTGAATATGTGTGATAGCGTTATTTAAACTTTCTTCCAATGTAACATCTTCGAATGGTTTACAAGTCAATTCTGGACCGAATTGTCCGGAAACCTCTTCAATCGTACCTAAAACCATTTCCGGATGTTCTACAAAGTAGGAATTGTATGTATGCCCATTATCATCTTCCGCTAAATCTAGCCATGATAAATAGCTATCATCACCTACTCTGATAGAATCTCGTTTTTGTAAAAAGATAATATCAGAAGTAACGCTAGTTCCCGCATTCGCCTTAAATGCATTATTTGGTAATCTAATTGCCCCTAAGAAATCAGCACTCTGAGATAGATATTTTCTTACAGAATTATCTTTTTTATCTAATGTTCCACTTGATGTAATGAATGCCATGACACCACCAACTCTTAATTCATCTAGTGTCTTGGCAAAGAAATAATCGTGGATCATTAGATTTAGCCTATCGTATTTCTTATCACTCAATTTATAATTTCCAAAAGGAACATTACCAATTGCTACATCAAAGAAATTATCTGGTAGCGTTGAATTTTCATATCCGCAAACTTGAATCTTTGCATTAGGATATAATTTTCTAGCAATTCTTCCCGAAATAGAATCTAATTCCACGCCATATAATCTAGTGCTTTTTGATAATTCTTGAGGTATCATCCCAAAGAAATTTCCTACACCCATTGCAGGTTCTAAGACGTTTCCACTTTCAAATCCTAGATTCTGTAAAGTCTGATACATCGCCTTAATAACGATTGGTTGCGTATAATGTGCATTTAATGTAGATGTACGTGCAGATTCATATTCATCTGCTGAAAGCAGATCTTTTAATTCTTTGTATTCATTGCTCCAATTGTCTTTTCTATCATCAAATGCATCAGCAAGACCACCCCATCCAACATATTGAGATAATGTTTCTTGTTCTGCCAATGTTGCGTTTCTATTTTCAGTTTCAAGAATATTAAGTGTTTTAATAGCCTCAATATTTCGTTTGAATTTTTCTTTAGCACCACCTACACCTAATTCATTATCAGTAATAACGAAATTATGTGCAGGAATATCAATCTTTGGTTTTTCTTCTACAATCTCTGGAGTGATAACTTCATCTTCTGTTAATGGTTCATTTTCAACTTCTTCAATTTCATCACTTTCCTCAATGTAAGGATAATCAAATTGTGCCTTTGGTTTTGTGATACCTTGTGATTGTCTGATTTCTTCAAATCTGACTTTTTCTTCTTCATTAAGGTATTCACCACTTTCAATCAAAGGTTTCAGTCTATCATCAATAGCTGACCAAGAAAGTTTTAAACCCTCTCCATTATTGTATTTTTCACTGATTGTGATTCCTTTAGAATTTGCTTGCCAATTAAAATCAGCACCACCTTCTCCAACAAACTCTCCATATTCATCTTTGAGGTACGCTATTCTTTCTTTTTTATCATCTGTTGTTTCATACAAGGCTTGAATTCTAATTTTTCCATCTTCTACTAAGGAACCTCTTAATAAAACTTGTTTAATGAGTTCATTTGTAGCTATTACATCATAATTTATCTTTTCTTCCTTAGGTTGTTCTTCAACCTCACGGGCGGATTCGCCCGTCTGCAAAGATACTTCGATTCCTCTTTCAACTTGGTACAATTCATTTTCCCAAGTGCCTTTCATTAAACCTCTATGTTGTGCAACTAATATTCCACCAAAAGTATTTGAATCGATATCTCTTAATTCTAACGTATCATCTGTAGAAGGGTCGCTTTCTACTTCAAAATGCAAATCATTTAAAAGAACTACATCGCCTTTACGGAGTTCTTTACCTAAACATTTTGTTTCTTCAAGTTGTTCTTGTAATGTTTCTTCATCTTCTGTTAGATATCTACCTTCTTCAATTAAGTTTTGGATTGTATTAGCAACAAATCCCCAAGGATAGATTCTACCAATCTTGTTTTCGCCATATCCATGACATAGCTTGATTCCGTCTGGTGTGAATTCTTGATAAATATCTTTTGAATTGTTGATTTCACTCTTAAATTCTTTTAATCCATAGACTTTCCTTAATAGTTCAACATTATTTTCTTTGTCATACGTAAACCCTTTTGCAATTCTGAATTTACGATTCTCTGTCATAGTCCAATAAATCAACGCATCTTCAAGGTCTTTATCTTCAAAAGAAAAAACAGTTGGTTCTTCCACTTGTGGATCATCAACTGTTTTTGTTTCTTCTTTTGTATCATTATTTTCAATAAATTTTTCTTCTGTGCTGAACAATTGCATCAATACTGGCTTGTTTTGTATTTCTTCTTTTGTATTGATTTCAATCGTTTCATCTTCACGGGCGTTTTCGCCCGTCTGTTCTGTTATCTCACGTACACTATTTCGTTCAGTACTGTTTCCTCTGCTTGATGTTTGATTTGGTTCATCTTCTGTACCCACAACATTTGATTCTGTTGTTTCAATTTCTCCGTGATGTTCTCTTTCTCCATCAAGTTGTTCATGATTGTTTCCATCATCTGTTTGGCTTGCATATTCTTCTCCACCATTTTCTGATTGATTTCGCATCCCGCCATCAGTCCCTCGTAATACATTCCTTGATGTTTCTCTAGCCAATTCGCCCACATCACTCCGTAAGGGTAGACTTCCTCGTCCTTCGGTGTTTCCAATACTAGATTCGGTAGATAATAATCCTTCACTTTTGTATATCCTAATTTGCTCATCTGTTAGTCCTTCTTTCTTATCTTGTAATAATTTACCGCTATTAACATAATTGCCTATTTCTTTTAAAACCGCAAGTGTAACATCGTTTTGAGATTTTCCCCATTCGCTCAAATATTTAATATCAAATTCTTCTTTGTTTCGTATATTGTTTAAACGTTGTTCTCCTAGCCATTTTAAATTTGTCCATTGACTACTCTTTTTAATTACTTCATCTGGAACACCACATCTTTTAGCAATGACATAGTATGAAGAAAGTTTCATTAATGCAATTTCATCTTCATTATGAACACCATCATAATCTACTATTTGTGTACTTTCCTCACTCTCTAAGAAATTATTCCATTCCTTAACAGTTGCTTGTTCGATAGCATGAAATAAATTACCATCAGCTTTAATTTGATAAACTTCCTTCAAATGTTCGCTGACATAAGGTAAATCTTCAGTTTGTAATTGCCATCTATAAGGCAATTTATTTCCGTGCGTATCTTTTAATTCATAGACGTATTCGATATGTTCTTTGCCATTATCTCTTTTGATAGTACCAATACCTTTCGTACCTTTATTGATATATCTGAACATTTTGTTATTCCAAACACTTAAAGTTGCCACAAGGTCTGCATCTGGTCTTTGTGCATAGATATATAATCTATTGCTGAAAGAATATTTATACAATCTAGCTGATAAATCTAAAAAAGACACCCAATTATCTAAACTGGATGTTATTTCGTTAGTGGTTTCCTCACCTAATTCTTTCAAATCTTTAATTAAAATAGCCATAATCTACTCCCACGCAAATTCCACTTCGCTTTCAGTATCAAAAATATCTTTTGCATATAAACTTGCCCTTAAATCAAATTGGGAACAGATCTCTTGATATTGTTCCCAATCTGCATTTTTAACGCTTCTATATAATTCTCTCAATTCACCAACTTCTAGCATTTCTCTATAATCACCATCTTTGTTATATTTAGAAAAATAATCAGATGCTACATCTTCCACCTTTTCAAGTAATTGTCTATCATCAAATAAATATTCTAAACAATTGATATAAGAGATTGCTTTTATCTTATTTTCTGAAAAGGTCTTTGTATCTAAATTAACAACTTCTCTATCAAAATACATTTCCTTTTCAAATCTTTCTTTATCTTTAAAAACTACTACAGAATAATTCTTTTGTGTTTCATTTGACATTGCAAATAAGGTCTGTATTCTTAGTGATTCCATAATTGGTCTATAAAAAGTATCTTCTTCAATTACTACTCTTTTACCGTTATTTTTAACTTCTTGTAATGCATATCCCAATCCATTAGGTCTAGCTGATATCTTTAATGGTTTTATTACCTTCTTTCGCATTTCTATCCTCTCATTCTAAAAAAATTAAATTTTGCAACTTCCTTTAATCTTTTCATTTCTTTCTTGAATCTCACCTAATGCTGATTCGATTTCTACATTCCCCAAACAATCATTGTTATCCAAAATATACTCACTTATTTCATCATAATTTGCCATAATTAATCTTCTCTCCTAATAATCCAATCTGTATCCCGTATAATTGCCATCATCCCCAGTTAACGGGGTACATGAACCCGTTCCATGTGAGTTCATTGAAGATACACACGCACCATATGCAGAATCAAAATCATAACCATCTGAGAACATATAATATTCTGTTCCATGAGATTGTTGTGGTGCTACATAAGTACTACCGCCATTACCTCCTCCAGAATTAGAACTACTACCACTACTAGATGAACTACTATTGTTTCTAGAAGTGTTGTTGTTTGTAGTTGTGTTCTGATAAATGATAATTGGTGTTGGTTCTGGTTCTGGTTCAACAAACTTTAATGTAAGTGTTGCTGTACCTTCATTCCCCGCATTGTCTGTTACACTGTAAATGATTGTTTGTTTATCTTTCTTTTCATCGACCTTACCATCGTCTGTATCTTTCGATTTGCAAGTAACCTCATCTGTTAAATCGCCATCTACAGTATCACTTGCACTTGAAAGATATGCTTTACAAGAAAACGTATCCTCGGTTCTTGTTAAGGTAACCTCTTTTTTATTAAGTGTTATCGTTGGTGCATCAGCATCTATGATGTTGATCACCAATTCTTTGGAAACACTCTTTACTAGATTATTTAATTTATAAATAACTGTTTGTGTTCCAACTTCATCTGTTTTTATGCTTTCTGGTAGCGTTAGTTCAACGCCATCTTCTTTCGTATATGACTTAACGTAATTCATTGGTTTGAATGTTTCACCATAATTCAAAGTGATTTCAGAATCGGTTAATTCTAAATCAATATCTTGAAACGCTGATTGAATATAATTTCTTCCAACATATCCACCTACACCTACAACAAGTAAAAGTGCAAGAACAATTACTATTCTTGCACCGATACTTACTTTCTTTTTTAATAGGTCTGCATTAGCGTTTTCATTGATAACATTCAAATCTTCAACTTGGATTCTAGAATATCGCATTTCTTCATATCCAATTGCGGGATTGAGAAATACTGACATTTGTTTTTCGGTCAATCCATGTTCAAGTCCTAAACGAATCTCTTGCATCTGCATATTGTCATATACATCTTTTGCATATAATTCCACCTGTGAGGTGGTCAAACCATTTTTCAACCCTTCTTCAATTTCTCTTAATTGGAATGGATTGAAGCCTTTTTCTCTATATTCATCTATATAATCTGACAAAATATCACCTCACTTTCTTCACGGGCGGATTCGCCCGTCTGTTTTTACATCCTAATTTTTGTTATTGGTGTTCCATAACCTTCGTGATTGTGTTTCTTTAAAAAATCTTCAAAATCATTCATACAATCATCAATTGTTCCTATAGCTTCAATGCTTTCCCATTCTTCAAGTGTTTCTTTTGGCATTGCTTGAATTACTGTATTTACGTCTTTCACAAATTGTCTTTCTTCCTCTACAGAATTTAACAAACTACTAGAAAAACCACTATCAATATAGTTGTCTATCAATTTTTTGAATTCATTAATACACGTATTATAGTCATTATCATCTTCTGCTATCATTTCAAAATCTTCTTCCATAGGTTCATCTGGAATCATCCCACTATGCCAATCATCATATGCCATTTCATCATTCATAGTTTCTGCAACTCGATTCATAGCTTTTAACAACTCGATTCTATTTTCTTCTTTTAAATAATTGGCATTATTTTCTCTTACTATTCCAAACATTTCTTCCATCTTAGCACCATTATATGCTTGCATTGGATTTTTAATCATTTCTGGTTTTGCATTAACATAAGAAAAAACTCTATCATTTCCCGCACCAACGATGATATGATCAACCAATGGAACATCAAGCAGCAATCCTAATTCTGCCATTTTCATTGTGACCATATCATCTTGTTTGGATGGCATTATGCTACCGCTAGGATGATTATGGAAAAACATAATCTTTGACGCATTTGTTAGAATAGCAGATTTAAAAACGTTAGCCATTGATACAGATGCACCATCTATATCTCCAATACTAACGATATTGTAATTTAATGGTCTTAATTGTGAGTCTAAGTTAACTACCACTGCGTGTTCCCTATCTAATGTTTTTAGTAAGGAATGCATTACTACTACTGCTGAATTACTACTTGTTAATGGAATATCTGAATACAATTTATCACCATCTTCTAGTTTCAAACGAATCTTTACTTCTTTTAATTCATCCATATTTACTCTCCGTTGGTTTTTGTATTCTTAAAAATAGTCCATTCGGCATTTCTTTTATCATATTTTCTAATTCTTCTAGTGTAACTTCCCTATCGTTCCACTTATTAAAGAAAGCCTCTATCTTTTCTTTATCTTTCATATTCTGTCCTATATTTTAAATAGACGGGCGGAAACGCCCGTCATATCACATCTTTATATGGTTTTGATACCATTCTTCATTTGTAAACCTTTTAGAGTTTTTAAATCGTTGTTAATGTCATTGATTTTATCTTCAAACTCTTTAGGTACACTATCTTCCACAATATCAGCAATAATTTCATCTATCTTTGAATATTCTTTATTATTTATCATATCAAGACACATATCATAGTTATTGCCTTCCGCATTTATTCCAATATTGCTAGAAGTTAATTCACTATCTCCATATCCATATGGATCATAGTCATACATTAATGTATTTAACTTCTGAGCAACTTGTTCTTTTAGCATTTCTAAAGAATCTGTATTTGGTTCTGGTTCATTTAATGTTTCTTCATCACGGAAGAAAACTGTTCTGTCAACCTCTACACCTTTTCTATATTCATCAATTTTATCCATTGTTGCACCATAGAAAATATCAAAATCTTCATAGCTTAAATCTTTAGTTAAATCATCTAAGCAATAGCTTTCTTGTGCAATTAATTTGTCATTTAGATAATATTTTAAAGTGTTTGTTTTTAGGTCGTAAGACATTCCAATGAAGTTTTCTTCGTTATCTTCTTCTGTAGTACCCATTAAATTAACTTCATAATTAAATTCATTTATCAATCTATATGCATCAACTTCTTCACCTTCTGGTGTTCCAGTTGCATTTAAATATTTATTATAATCTTGAAGAAAATCAATCACTTCAGAATAAGAATCACTCAAATCAGATTTGATTCTAAAACAGTTCTCTGCATATTTATAATCATTAAAATATGTTCCTTGTTGCCATCTTCCGTCTTTCTCATCTAAGCAAAATGCAACAACATAAGGTTCAAATGTTTTATTTTCTACTTTCAATAAAGTATATTTATTTTTACCTTCCTCATTTAAAGTGGTTTTAAAGATGTTTAATTGTCCTAATGTTTCATGATTCAAATAACGTATTACATCTTCTTTCTCATTAACATCATCATTTTTTCTATCTTCCATACAATTCTCCTTTCTATAAGAAGTAGACGGGCGTTCTCGCCCGTCATATTACATCTTCATACCTTGTTTTAATTTATTCACCATAGCCTCGTAACTTGATGTTTTCATCACATCTGGTCTTTCACTATATTGTTTTACAATATCAAATAGCACGTTTTCATCATGTTCATTTGAATCATATACAATATGTACCAATCCGTTATCATCAAAGATATTTTCTTTATCAGCATTTTCTAATAACAATGATTTTTCATTTTCACTCAAAGGTGCATAGCATTTGAATAATCTTGTCTTATCTTCATTCCAAAAATATTCCTCATCCTCACATAAGAAGAATGTGTCGCACGTATCAATGAATTTTAAATTGTTATTTAAATGGTAGTAAAGTCCATCATAATAGTGTGTTGATTCCACTCCATCATCATATCCTTTTAATAATTCGTTTGTTGCTTCATCAAGTGAATAATCTTCTTCACCTAACAATTCTCCTCTTTTGTAGTATTTCAGCTTTTCATCATTCACATCATAATTTGCTTCATAAATGATGTTATCCTCAAGTAATTCCAACAAATGAACCTCGCCTTTTTCTTTGATTTCTTTCAAACTTAAATCTTCCCAATCAAATTTTTCACAATACAATTCATACGCCTTTGCAAAATCATTTAGTTTTAGTTCTTTGATTTGTTTTTCATTACCATACTGTATTTCTTGGTCATGCATCAATTCGTTAAATACACCTTCAACCTCCTCCATGAATTCTGGTAATCTATCACAGAAGTTATTGAGCATATCGGTTTTGATTTTCTTCGTGTTCTCATTATTTATCAATGTATGCCAGCTATGATACGTTTCATTCCACTGTTTAAAATATGCGTTAAATCTTGTTTTATAGTTACCATCTTTATCAAACTCTAATTGCATAACTGTTTCAGCACGAGTTTGATAATTATTACCTTCTGTTCGATAATCAACATCATGGTATTCACACATCTTTATAT
>CAVKTV010000059.1:0-4702 GCA_963659075.1 Lachnospiraceae bacterium
ATTTATTATACATTATTTTCTTTTTTTAGCTTATGCTACTTTGTCAACAGACTGAAGGATGTTGAAATTCAACATCCTTTTTTTCATATCTTTAAGATTTAACGAACTTTAATCCTAAACCAAGCTAATTGTAAGTGTAACCGAACAAGTGGTATTATTTCCTTCTCCATGGCCTCCTGTATAAGTGACTGGAACAGATGCTACTTGATGATTTCTACTATATGAGATACCACTTTGATTAATTGTTGCGCTACCTACAGAATACCAACCAGATACTTTAGAAATAGAAGCACTTGTGACACCTGTAATATATTTTTTAGAAGTATTTGTGCTTTCATAACGATATGTATAATACAATGTTATCTTTGCCTTATTCCCTGCATATGTTACTGTTTTGGTCACCGATCCTTTCAGTATTTCTTTGGGTGTAATTTCAGAAACAGGATCAAGCACTTCACTTGCATGAATTGAAATACTACCTCCTGTAAAAATGGTAAATGCCATTAGGAATGATACTGCTACTTGTAAGAATTTATTTTTCATATGTTTGTTCCTCCTACAAATAAAATACACTTTGAATCTTACATGATCCTTACAGTTGTAAATTTTTTATAAGGAAATAGTAAAACAAAATGAATATGATCTGTGGGATAATTAATATCCAAATATTTGTATAAATCAATCCATATTTACATATTTTCATAAAAGAAATTCCATTTACAACATAATTTGAAACTTCGCTAAATTGAATGAACCAAATTATTGGAATCATACAAATATTCATAAACAGAAAACAAATCATTAATGGCTTCATATTCTTTTGTAGATATATTTTTTGTAATGTATTTGGTTTCGCACCAAGATGCTGTAATAATCGTATTCTTTCTATTTCATTTTCATAGAAACTAATTTGAGTACGATATATCTGTACAAGGACAATCAAACTAAACAACAATACAAATACACCTATATAAATTATTTTTATGATTGTCGAAGAATATTCTTCTTGTTGTACAATTCTATTATTTTCAAATGTAATTGTTGTATTTTGATTAATCATTGACATCAATTTATCTGTTACATCATATGATGTGTTTTGATTTCCATACGCAATTGTTTGATTGTATACAATGTTTTCTAAATGAAATAATCTCTGATAAAGTTTCTCAGAAACAAAGATTGTTCCTGAAGTTAGATTTGTATCTACATTGATTGTATTTAAATGATGTATTACTTTTTCACACTTTACTTGATAGGATAAACCATCTGCTTGTATGGATAAATCATCTCCATTTTGAATAGAAATAGCTGTACTATCTACCTCTTCTTTTAAATCATCATCCACTGATTGGATTGTTCCATCACTCATTTCCGATAAATTCATAAAATAACAAATGACACTATCACCATTTAAAAATGCTGTCTTATCATCCAGATCTGTAATATCTTCCCAAATACTAGAATTTTCAGGTAACATGACTATTTCAACTGGTATTCCATCATTAGTTGTATTGTCTAAATATTTATTTTTTAGATATAAATCATAGTATTGATCTTCTAATATGTTTGAATAACTTAAATATATGAGATTTGTATTAGTTCCTATATAACTTGCTTTAGAACAATATTTAACACTCTGAATACCTTCTGTATTTTGAATTTGTATGATTTGTTCATTTGTAAGGCCTGTCTTAGGGCTACTTGCTTCCCATTTATAGGCATACCCTAAATTATTCTGATTCCAAGTATATGATTGATAAGTCGTTGAAATATTGTACATTCCACAAAATAAGATGATAAGTGCACAAATAGGTAAAAGAATATTTATGATTCTTTGTTTGAATGTTCTCTTTTTTTCAATCTTTATAAAAGTTTGATTCGTAAAAGGAATTGTAATATCTCTTTTAACATGTTTTATCGAATACTTCGAAATATCTTTTCCATTTGTCACAACATTTAATCTTTGTAAAATCGATAATTGAATGATTTGTGTAATCAATACAACAAAGAAAGAAAGTAACAGTGAAAGAATATATGGTCGATAAGTAAGTGAGAATTTCATAGACTGCGAAAAGAAATATTTCAGAATCAAACATATTAATGTAGATAATCCACAAACAATCACCCAACTCATAAACCATTGTTTGAATGTTTCAATCAATATTCTCTTCTTTAATTTTTTGTTGCTCATTCCTAAGCTTAAAAGAACGCGATTACGATAGATTTGTTTTTGATAAGATGATATTTCGATATACATCAACATCAAAAAAGATACGGCACTTGTTCCAATTAACAATGAACCATTTTCAAAAAAATCATAAAACTCAAAAGCATTTGATACGAAACTATACGAATTATATATAATCTCACTTTCACTATTATCTTGAATCAATACATTTAATTCTTGCATCTGAGATTCATTATCATAATCTCCAAGAAAGAACAAACTACGTTCCAATGGAATACCATCAAATTCAGAAACAATCGCCCCACAAATAGAATGATCATCATTTAACCAATTCGTTGTATAACTTTTTAAGATTCCGCTCAAAATATATGTTTGTTTAATAATGGTTCCATCTACATTTTGAATCTTTAATGTAATTTCACTTCCAACTTCATAAGGAATGGAAAGTAAATCTAACATACTACTTTCTATCGCTATTTCATTAGAACTTGAAGGATATGTTCCTTCTAAGAATTCTAATTGTTCTAGTTGTTCGAAAGCTTTATCAATTGTACCGATTGTTCCAATCATTTCATCATTTTCATTTATGATTTCACCATATGTAATCATCTCACCATATTCTTTGATAGATAAATGATTTTCAAGCTGTTCTTCTGCATTCTCAGTAATATCAAAAGCAACACCATTATGAAATCCATATATTTTTTTTCGATTGTAGGTTGTTTGTGCACTCAAGCTATCTAAACAAAAAGAAGACAAAAATAACAAAAATACCGAAATACAAATTCCAATGAATACTTTTCTATTCTGAAAACATTTCTTTAATATTGCGCTATTCATCGTAATCACCAATCAGTTTCCCATCTTCTATATGTAAAATTACATCAGCACTTCTAGCGATATCTAAATCATGGGTTACAAGAATAATTGTAGGTTTACATAGTTCTCTAATTTCTAACAGAAACTCTAAAACAGATTCACTTGTTTTCTTATCTAGATTTCCTGTTGGTTCATCACAAAATAAATACTTTGGGTGATTGATAAAGGCTCTTCCAATTGCACACCTTTGTTGTTGACCTCCTGATAATTCATCAGGATATTTATTTTGAATCTCTGTTATTTGTAATTTTTCCATAATTTTATTGCACCATGCATCATCAACTTCTTCTCCAAGTAATACAATTGGCAATAAAATATTTTCTTTCACTGTTAATTCTGGCAATAATTGATAATTTTGAAATACAATTCCAATTTTTTTCTTTAATGATTCTTTCTCTTGTTCATTCATAGAAGATAAAGATACTCCCTCATAAAGGACTTCACCTTTATCATAATCAATCAGCCCACTTAAGACATGTAATAACGTGCTTTTTCCAGAACCACTTTTCCCAATTACACTATAAAAACAATTTTCTTCAAAAGAAACTGAAATCCCTCTCAATGCATAAGACGCATGATTCCCTTTTCCATATGTTTTATGTAGATTTTTGCATTCTAAAATTTTCATACACAGCACCTCTTTCTAAGAAGAAAGATACACTTCAATTCTTACAATTTTCTTTCATCATATGCATGACTTCCAAAAAGTATTGGCAATTTTATTTCAAAAACATTTTTATCTTCAATTGGAATATTATATGTCCTTAATGACCCATGATGATTTTCAATAATCATTTTTGCCATGTGTAATCCTATTCCATAGTGTTCTTGATTTGTTGTATAGAATCGTTCAAAAACATGTGGTAATTCTTCTTCAGGTATCATTCCTTTTGACATAACTTGAATCAATATAGATTGTCCTTGTTTTCGAATCATAATAGAAGGATCATCTTTACCATGTTCAATTGCGTTTTCTAATAGCGTAACAAAGCTTTCTCTAAGCCAAGTTTCATCACATTTGATAATCAATGATTTCAATTCTGTTTCTAAATGTATTGTTTTATTCTTTTTTATAGCGACTGGTTTTACTGTTTCCATTGCTTCTTGTATCATCAAGATACAATCTTGTTCTTCAAAATTAAATCGTATTTGATTCGCACTCATTTTTCTATCTTTTAAAAATAATGTTATTAAATTAGACATTTTATCAGTTTCTAATTGTGCCATATCAATAGAATTCTGATTATGAGAATCTACTTTCAGTGTTTCTAAACACAACTTCAGTCCAGTTAATGGTGTTTTTAATTGATGATATAGATTCTCTTCATATTGTTTCATTTGTTCTTTATCATTGATTAAATGTGTTTCTAAATTTTGATTTTTTTCATGTAATTCTAGATTTTCTTTTATCAATTGTTCTTTTTGATCAATGTCTTTTTTATTAAGATAAATAAATCTAATTCCTATAGTTCCCTCCACTAGAAAAATAATTCCTAATATAGGAAATAATTCTTTAACTACTTTTCTTGTAATGTAAAAATCCCCAGTAGATTCATATCCACTATCTTTTAACTTATCCTTTCCAGTTTGAATATTTTGTTTTCTTTCACCATCTTGTATGTATTTTTGTATATC
>CAVKTV010000059.1:4712-10980 GCA_963659075.1 Lachnospiraceae bacterium
TATGAATACTGATTAGTAGAATAACAGATTTTTTCTTCATGACTCTTCCTTCCATCGATATCCAATTCCACGAATTGTTTCAATTGGGCAATAATCAAATTTCTTCATCATTTTATTTCTAAGTCTACTTACATGAACACTTAATGTATTATCTTCAATGAAAGAATCATTCTGTTCTGTAATTTCATCTAACAATGTATTTCTAGTTACTAAACATCCACGATTTTTTAATAATTGTCCTAGAAGAAGAAATTCTGTATTCGATAATTCTAAACAAATATCACGAAAAGAAAATTGATGTCTAGAAAAATCCAATTTCCAATCATTTACACGAATTACGTCATTTTTATGATATGAATATGCATTTCTACGCAATTGTGCCATGATTCGTAATTTTAATTCACGCATAGAAAATGGTTTTACTACATAATCATCTCCACCACTTAATAGTCCCTCTTCTAAAGAATCTTCATCATCATTCACTGTTATAAAAATAATTGGCATTGAATATTCTTGACGTATTGTTTTACATAGATCAAAGCCATTTTCTTCTTTTAAATTCACATCCAACAAACAAAGATTAATATCATTATCCTGTAAAATTCTAATCACTTCTTTTTTGTTAGTAGCACAAAAAGTTAGATATTCATCAGATAAAAGAAAATCTAATTTATTACGAATAATATCGTCGTCATCAACAATTAATATCTTCTGCATGTTAGAAAACTCCTAAATTAAGTAGTATTTTATCATTACATTCTTACATTTTAATGACAATTTCCTAATTCATTAACTCATTTCTGCTTATTTATCAAGTAAGCATTGATTCATATAAATTTCAATATTGTATTCATTTTATTTTTCAGTAAGATTAATACGTTGAGCGATAAATAAATTGCTGGTTATTTACACTCAAAAAAATGTCCTAGTCGTAACTCCCTTCGTACTAGGACATTTTCATATTCAATTATTTTTCAATCCAATCACTTGGAACATCTTTCATAGAAATACATTCTATTTGATTTTCTTTGATCCATTGTTTGATTTCTTTACTACAAACACACTCTAGATCTTTTGCACGACAGATATTAAAGCTACTCAAATCAAATAGCTCTGCATCCACATAGCCAGTATGTAATACAACATAACCATATTCTTTGCCTGAAGATAACATTTTACCTTTATCCTCTGTTAAATAATGAATTGGATCTTCTTTTGCTTGAGATTCTAATGATCCATCAAATGCATACCATCCCATACCACTAGGTGCCACGTCATCTCTTTTCATAACAGAAGTTGTCCAAATACAGCCATATTTCTTCGCGAGCTCTTGCGAAACTTTCGCTGTTGTTTTTGTACCATACGCATGACCATGAATATAATCTGGTTTATGACCAACAAGAGAAATATATTTTTGAATCTGTGCATCAAATTCATCATATAGTTCTTGTGCACAACCACTTAAATGATCATGATCATTTTCATCTGTATCTAATGCACGATTTTCTCTACTTCCTAAAAACATTCCATTTTCATGTGTAAGTGTTGGAATCTTATCATGTGGAAGAATAGATGGTCCTGTAGAAGCATTTAAGTCTAAGCCAAAAGCGATATCATCTAAATGTGGTTTGATCCATTCAAACACTTCTTCTGCCCAAGGCATATTAGAAAAGAAACCAGTATTTTTTACTACACCATGTTCAATTCCATAAATACAACCTCTTGCTTGGGCTCTTGTAATTCCATAATCATCTGATTGTATAATTAACTTCATATCTTTTTATTACGCTCTCTTTTCTTCTAGTTCTTTTTCTTGTTGTGCTTCTTGTTCTAACATTTGTTTATCATACGCTTTAATAAATGGAATATAAACAATCACATCAACAACAAACATGATACATCCAAAGATTACACCGCGTACACCATAAGACACTAGATTAGATACAAAGAATGGAACGAAACTACCTGCACTTGCACCAGTCGCGTAACCTAATAAGCCTGCACATTGTAATCCATATGTTAACCAAACAGAAATTGTTGGTGTAATGATTACCCATGGAATGAAAAAGATTGGATTTAAGATCATAGGTAAGCCAAAGTATGCTGGCTCATCTACACCAAAGAAAGATGGAAGTAGCGCAAGTTTTGTAATGGATTGATTCGCTTTAGATTTACATACAAATAATGCCGCAATCAACAATGGCAATGAGCCAGATCCATAAGATAGGTATCCACCAGTAATCATATTAGGTAATGTTTGACCTGCTTGATAAGCAGCTAAGTTTTCCATTTGAGGTTGTGTGAATAATAACATCATAATTGGCATAACTGTCATACCACCATGGATACCAAAGAACCACATTGCGTATAAAACTACAACGATGATCCACTCACCAAAGATATTAGCACCCAACATTGATAGTGGTGCAGATACAACTGTATAAATTGCTTGTTGGAAAGAACCAATAGATGTTAATGCGAATACACCAGAAATAGCGCCCCAGAATACAACTGTAATCGCACCTGGAATCAAAGCAGTAAATTGTTGCGCAACTGCAGGTGGAACTTGTTCTGGAAGTTTGATTTCAATATTATGACTTTCGCAGAATTTAAAAATCGCTGCAGTCACAAAGGCAATGATCAATGCCGCAAACATACCAGTAGAACCTAACCACTGTGTTGATAAAGTAGAAGAACTATAGGAATCCGCTGCTGCTTCATAAGGTGTTACAACTAAGAATGAAGCTAATGATACAAGTCCTAATCCTACATTTCCTGATTTTTTGATGTTATATGTTGATGCACATTCATACGCTACTAAGAACGCAACATAAACGCCTAATAAACCAACTGTAAATTGATAAATAGCCCCTAAGATACTATAAATAGGTGTTGATTGTAACCATGCTTGATAACCACCAATTGATAATCCTTTAAACAAGGATGCAAATCCACCAATCATTGTAATTGGCATCAAACGCATAAATGCACGTTGTATCGTTTGTAAGACACGATTATTCGCAATCTTCGCAGAAAACGATACTAATGAATCTGTTAAATTTTTCATTTTCTCCTCTTTTCTTGAATCTTTATGATTCATGTTTGTATAAGATAATATATAAGTTGATCAGACTTTTATCTTATATTGAAAGCGCTTTACTAACATAGTTAGTATGACATCTTTTGAATTGTAAATCAATATTAATTTAATATTTTTGAATTGTGATTCATTTGTTATAATAGAAATACAGGAGATACTCTCATGACAATATTCGAATTAATGGATTCAATGAAAAACAAATATACAAAAACAGATTTACAAATATATGAATTTATCAAGAAATTCCCTAATAAATTTCAAAGTGATCCAATTACAGATCTAGTTGAAAACTTTGGCTTTTCTCAACCCTCTTTAACACGTTTCGCAAAGAAGCTAGGTTTTTCTGGTTTTAATCAATTTCAATACCAACTTCAAAACGATATGAATCAACCTTCTCTTCAGACAGAATCTAGATCTCAATTCTATGCGAAATTTTTAGAGATGACAGAATCTTCTATCAATCAAAAAGATTTAAAAAAGATTACAATGTATATTACAAATGCAGACAGAATCATATTTGGAGGAAATCATATTTCCTCTATCCCTGCTAACTATTTAGATCTTTCATTTAAATTATTATCTACCAAAGCAACAGCCATCCTCCAAGAAGGACAGCCATCCTTTCCTTTGCGTAAAAATGATGTATTTCTTCTTTTTTCCTCTTATACAGGGAAAGGCTTTAAGAATTATCCTACTAAATTAGATAGTAAAGGTGTGCATACAATCTTAGTTACACTTACACCAAAACATCCTTTAAGAAAAGAATTCGAAATAGTTTTTGTTTTACCAGAATCACAATCTATACATAATAGTAAAACTGTCATGACAGAAACATTTGCTTATTTCATGTTTATTGATTTATTATTAGAAAGTCTTAAACAATATAGAAATGAGAAATAATTATTCATGTCACATTTAAAGAAAACAATTACTTCTGAATTTATGCATGTAGCGATAGAAGAAGCAAGAAATGGCATCTATAACCAAGATGGCGGTCCATTTGGAAGTGTTATCGTAAAAGATAATCAAATCATTGGAAAAGGTCATAACATGGTGTTAAAGAATAATGATTCCACATGCCATGGTGAAATCGCTGCTATTAGAAACGCAGAACAAAACATCAATAGCTATGATCTAACTGATTGTGTTTTATATACAACTGGAGAACCATGTCCAATGTGTTTAGCCGCATGTCTTTGGGCAAATATCAAAACAGTATATTATGGTTGTACGATCAAAGAGAATTCCATCATTGGATTCCGTGATGAGAAGTTTGATGAACTATTTCAAGGAAGAGAACGATTTAATAATTATCTAAAACAAATCGATCATGAAGCTTGCTTACAACTATTCGAAGAATACAATGCATTGAATGCAAAAAAATATTAAAGGAGGTTCATTATGGCAATTGTATTAGGTGTTTCTGTTTATCCAGAACAAGAAACGATTCAACAAATCGATGACTACTTAAAACTAGCTAGTAGTTATGGATTTACAAAAGTATTTACAAGTATGTTTTCTATTGAAGGAAGTAAAGAAGAAGTCGCACAATACTTCAAAAACTTCACAGGTATCGCACACAAATATGGAATGAAAGTATCTGGCGACTGTAATACTGCATTCTTAGATAAGATGGGAGCGAGTGAATCCGACTTATCTGTATTCCAAGAAATGGGGATTGATTCTGTTAGAATGGACCTTTGTTATGGAGATGAAAGAGATGTCACTTTAATCAACAACAACTATGGAATTGGTGTAGAAATGTCTGCAGCATTTGTAAAACACATTGATAACGCAATCAATGGTGGCGCAAATATCAATAACATGGTTTGTTGTCACAACTTCTATCCAGAAAGATATACTGGTGCAGATTTAGAATCCACAATGAATGTGAATGATCATTGGAAAGAAAAAGGTGTAAAAGTAGCAATCTTCATTTCTTCCAATGTTCCTGGTGCACATGGACCTTGGCCAATCCAAGAAGGTCTACCAACATTAGAAGATCATCGTTGGATTTCCGTTGCAGATCAAGTAAAACATTGCTTGGCAATGGATAATGTAGATGAAATCATCTTTGGAAATGCTTTTGCTTCTAAAGAAGAATTTGAATCCATCAAAGAAACAATGGACCAAGTATATGTTAGTATCCCAAAGAAAGAAGAACTCGGACCATTCGCAGAATATATTCCACACGGAGACTTCAAAAGAATCCCATTTGATATTGAGCTTGATGAAGATGTAACAGATCTAGAAAAGAAGATTCTTTACTACGAAGCACATTCTGCTGGTGAATATTTATATTACATGATTCGTTCTAGATGGACACGTATCTTCTTCAAAAATGAAAGCATTCCTTATAGAGAATGCAATAAAGAAGTATTCCATAGAGGTGATGTTGTTATCGTAAATGATAACTGTAAACATTATCATGGTGAATTACATATCGTATTAAAAGATACACCAAATGATGGTGAAAAGAATTACATTGGACATATTCCTCAAGATGAAATGTGCTTATTAAATCATTTCAAATCCGGAACAACATTCTGTTTTACAAAGAAGTAACGAAAATAGAGACTACAAAGCTAGTCTCTATTTTCATTCACCTTCTCTAATTCCAAAAAATAATCGATGAAATAATCCGGTCCTTGTATCCAAAGACCTGTATCATAATCATATATTTCATCATATGCTCCAGAGTTGATCATTTCATCTCGAACTTCAGAAATTGTTTTATTACTTTTTTTTGCGTAAGAAGAAATCGCATCCGTTAAAATCAGTTCAATCGTTGCGTCTTTTATATCATTGCTCATAGCGTTTCACCTCTACTAGCTCTAAACAAGAAACAGCTCTTTCACTCAAAAAGCAATATTGATTTTTCAATCTTTCAGGCAATAACTGTTGAATCGCAAAATCCACTGCACTTTCAGACTCTACATCCCCAAACAAACCATTTAGATACGCAATTATCGTTGGATTTATTGTATCATTTGCGATTTTACCCACAACAATTTCAGCATCAATCAGCTCATGATTAAAATGTGTTTCTAACTGTTTTACTAAATTAGCACTTCTATGCATCGAAACAAACCAAAGCCACTCTTTATCAGTTGTTTCAAAAGTATAAATTGGTATATCGTTTTCCGGTTTTTTATATCGAAATATGGA
>CAVKTV010000060.1:0-10969 GCA_963659075.1 Lachnospiraceae bacterium
ATTAGATGCCGCTTTTCCTATTTTCGCTCATCAGTGAATCACATGGTCAATTATGAAATATTTTGTGGTGAGTGATGTACATGGATTCTATACTTATATGAAAACCTCATTAGATGAAGCAGGATATGATAAAGATAATCCAAATCATTTCTTTATTAGCTGTGGTGATTTGTTTGACCGTGGTGAAGAAGCAATTGCGTGTTTAGATTTTGTCACATCTATTCCAAAAGAAAGAAGAGCATTTATTGAAGGAAATCATGAAACGCTACTGATGGATATTCTTTCTTCTGGCACATATCATATGGCAGATATCCATAATGGAACTTTAGATACAATCTTTCAATTAAGTCATAGAAAATCAGTTTTTGAGTTAAATGAAAGTTTGAATATTCTTTCTAAAAATGAAAAGTTACATGATTATTTATCCAGTCTAATCAATTATTACGAAACTGATGATTATGTATTTGTTCATGGATGGTTGCCTAAAATTAATGATGCATACACAAAGAATTGGAGAGAAGCATCAGAAGATGAATTCAATGCTGCAACTTGGACAAATGGATTTCATGCATGGTATCAAAATCAAATCGAAGGAAAGAATATAGAAGATAAAATTGTTGTATGTGGTCATTGGCATACAGCGTATGCACATTCTAGATATCATCATATTGGTAAAGATCTATCTGATTGTAATGGTGATTATACGAAATGTTGTTTTGATATTTTTCAAGATAAAGGCATTATTGGATTGGATGCATGTACAGTACTTAGTCATAAAGTAAATATACTTGTGATTGAAGGGAGGAGTGATGAATCATGATTTATTTTACAAGTGATCTACATTTTAATCATGATAGAGAATTCTTATGGAAAGAAAGAGGATTTTCTAGTCTTATAGAAATGAATGAAACAATCATTGAGAGATGGAATTCTGTTGTTCAGGATGATGATATTGTTTATGTATTAGGCGATGTTGTATTTGGTGATTTAGAGGAAGGGAAAGCATACCTACAAAGGTTAAATGGATCTATTAAACTTGTATTAGGAAATCATGATGGTGAAACAAAGATTGCGATGTATCGAACATTAGATAATATAGAAATATTAGGGTATAGTACAATCATGAATTATAAAAAACATCATTTCTATTTGAGCCATTATCCATCTATTACAGGCAATTATGATGAAGATAAACCATTAAGAAGTAGAGTGATTAATTTGTGTGGACATGTACATACAAAGGATTGTTTTCATGATTGGGATAAAGAAACTATCTTTCATGTGGAATTAGATACACATGATTTTATACCTTGGACATTGGATGAAATTTTAGAACGTGTTCGTGAAAGATATGAATTAGATAAGAAATTATGAAAAGAATTATTTTAGCTGGAGTTTGCGTGAAAGAAGACGCAAAAGTATTTCAAATAAAAATGGAAGAATGTATTGCCCTATGTAATGCATGCGATTTAGAAGTTGTAGAAACGATTACACAAAACTCTAACACAATAGATACAAGACATGCTTTTAGAACAGGGAAGTTAGAAGAGCTTAGCATTCTAGTAAAAGATACAAATGTGGATTATGTTGTATTCTATAATGATTTGACAGTACAAATGGCAGAAAGAATATCCGCATGCATTAGATGTAATGTTATTGACCGTACTGCGTTGATTTTAGATATTTTTTCATCACGCGCAAAAAGTAGACAAGCAAAACTACAAACAGAAATGGCACGCCTACAATATGACTTACCTCGTTTATTAAACAGTGACAATGATCGTGAAAGAGAAAGAGGTGGCTCTGTAAATAATAGGGGTTCTGGTGAAATGCGTTCCGCAATCGTAGCACGTAAATATCAAAGACGGATTCAAGATTTAAAAGAAGAATTAAGTCGTATTGAAAAACAAAATGTTCAAGATGAAAGAAGAAGATCAAAAACATTGTTAAGAAGAGTAGCACTTGTTGGATATACCAATGCTGGTAAATCTTCTTATATGAATTATTTGATTTCACATACAAGTGCGAGTGGGAATGCAGTGTTAGAAAAAGATATGTTATTTGCGACATTAGATACTTCTGTTAGAAAAATCACTGCGGAAAAGAAAACTTTCTTTTTGTATGATACGGTTGGTTTTGTTTCTGATCTTCCTCATACATTGATTGAAGCTTTCAAAAGTACATTATCTGCCGCAAAAGATGCAGATTTATTAGTTGAAATCATAGATGCATCGGATACTGATTATGAAACAAAGATTGATGTGACTGAACAAACATTAAAAGAAATTGGTGCAGATGATATTCCAGTATTAAAGCTATTTAATAAATGCGATTTATTAGATAAGAAGAAAGAATTTCCTGGTTTATGTATTTCTACATATACAGGTGAGAATATGGATGCTTCTTTGTGCGAGATACTAGAAATGTTATACCCAAGAGAAGAAAGTCTGTATTGTTTTCTTCCTTATGATAAAATGGGTATGTTTGATGAATACAAACAAGTGTTAAATATGCACATTATTAAACAAGATGAACATGGTATGACTTTAGAAATACATGGTCCATGTGATTATGTGCATGCATTTGATTTGTATCGTTTAGAAGGGATTGAATATGAGTAAAACAGTATGGGAAAAATTGAATGAATCCGAAATGAAAGATTTAATGGCTTTCAATGATGATTATATGGGATTCCTCAGTGTTTCCAAAACAGAAAGAACATTTGTTAAAAACAGTATTGCGTTAGTTGAAAAGGCAGGTTTTAAAAATCTAGATGAAGTGAATGAATTAAAACCAGGTGATAAAGTCTATTCAACAAATAAAGGAAAGAATTTCTTAGCTTTCATTATTGGTAAGGAACCAATTCGTAATGGTATGAATCTATTAGGTGCACATATTGATTCACCTAGAACAGATTTAAAACAACATCCATTATATGAAGCGAATGGTTTAGCTTTATTAGATACACATTACTATGGTGGTATTAAAAAATATCAATGGGTCGCTAGACCAATGGCTTTAGTTGGTGTTGTAGCTAAAAAAGATGGAACAGTTGTAAATATCAATATTGGTGATGATGATTCTGATCCAGTAGTAGGTATTTCTGATCTTTTGATTCACTTAGCTGCTAGTCAAATGGAAAAGAGTGGTGCGAAAGTTGTAGAAGGCGAAGCTTTAGATCTATTAGTTGGTTCTATTCCTAAGAAAGATACAGAAAAAGATCCAGTTAAAGCATATATTCTAGATTTATTAAAAGAAAAATATGATATTGAAGAAGATGACTTTATTTCTGCGGAAATTGAAGTTGTTCCTGCAGGTAAAGCTAGAGATTATGGTTTAGATCGTTCTATGGTATTAGGATATGGTCACGATGATAAAGTTTGTGCGTATACTTCTTTGAGAGCTGTATTAGACTTTGAAGGAACACCAGATAGAACTGCTTGTGCAATCCTAGTAGATAAAGAAGAAATTGGTTCTGTTGGTAATACAGGTATGCAATCAGCATATTTTGATCATGTTGTTGCGAAGATGCTCGCATTACAAGGTGAAACTTCATTAGTAGCTTTTAATGATATGATGGACCATTCTAGAATGTTATCTAGTGATGTATCTGCAGCGTTTGACCCTTTATATCCAGAAGTGATGGAAACAAAGAATGCTTCTTTCTTTGGTAAAGGTATTTGTTTCAACAAATATACAGGTTCTAGAGGAAAAGGCGGCTCTAATGATGCAAATGCAGAATATATGGCTAAGATCCGTAAAGTCATGGATGATAATAACTGTTATTTCCAAACATGTGAACTTGGTAAAGTTGATGTTGGTGGAGGTGGAACAATTGCTTATATCATGGCAAATAAGAATATGGATGTCATTGATGCAGGTATTGCCGTACAAAATATGCACGCTCCATTTGAAGTTGTATCTAAAGCAGATGTATATGAAGCATATAGAGCTTACATCGCTTTCTTGAAAGATATGAAATAAACATGAAACAGTATCGTTTAGATACTGTTTTTTCTGTATAATGGAAGCTAGAAAAAGAGGTAGAAGTTGTGAGTAGACCAATTGTTAGAATTAGTGATAAAGGTGCAGAGTTTCTAAAAAAAGGACAAATGTGGATGTATTCCAATAATTTAGATTCAGATGTTTCTTTCATAGAAAATGGATGTGTTGTTGATATATTGATGCATGATGATACGTATCTAGGAACAGGTTATCTAAGTAAAGATTCTCATATTACAGTACGTATTTTTTCTAAGAAAAAAGAAGATATCGATCAAAGTTTCTTTGAAAGAAAGATTCAAGATGCATTTTTATATCGAAAAACAGTAGAACCAAATAATCTAGATAACTGTAGATTGATTTTTGGAGAAGCAGATGGATTACCTGGACTAACAGTTGATCGTTATAATGATGTTTTAGTTACACAAATCACTTGTTATGGACTAGAAAAAGATAAAGAAATTTTATACAAAGCTTTATTAGATGTATTAAAGGATGAGAATATTCATGCCATTTATGAAAGAAATGATGTGAAATCTAGAGAAAAAGAAGGATTGTCTTTATATAAAGGTTTCTATTATGGAAATGCTTCTACAATTCAAGTGATTCAAGAAAATGGATTAAAGTTAAATGTAGATATAGAAAATGGACAAAAAACAGGTTACTTCCTTGATCAAAAATCTAATCGTGTGATCATTCGTCATCTATCTAAAGGTAAGAAAGTCTTAGATTGTTTTACACATACAGGAGGTTTTGCGTTAAATGCAGCGTTTGGAGGAGCAGAACATGTAACAGCAGTAGATGTATCTGCAGTTGCGTTAAATGAAGGTAAAGAAAATGCCAAACTCAATGGTCTAACAAACCTATCTTTTGTACAAGCAGATGTATTTGATTATTTAGATACCTTGAAACAAAATGAATACGATTTAATTATCTTAGATCCACCAGCATTCACTAAATCAAGAAGAACAGTGATGAAAGCTTACAATGGTTATAAGAGAATCAATATGCAAGCAATGCATGTATTAAGAAATGGTGGTTATTTAGCTACTTGTTCTTGTTCAAGATACATGGAATGTGATTTATTTGAAAAAATGTTAAAAGAAGCAGCATTAGAAATTGGTGTTCAATTAAAACAAATTTCTGTTACACAACAAAATGCTGATCATCCAATTCTATGGAATATGGATGAAAGTTCTTATCTGAAGTTTTATGTTTTCCAAGTAGTGGATGGAAAGTGAGGCTGTTTTATGAAACTTATTATTATTCGTCATGGAGATCCAGATTATGTTCATGATTCTTTAACTGAGAAAGGAAAAATAGAAGCTGAATTATTAAGCGAAAGAATGAAGAATATGGAAGTAACAGAATTCTATCAATCTCCATTAGGACGGGCACAATTAACGGCCTCCTATACTTTAAACAAAGTTGGTAGAACTGCAGAAACTTTGGATTGGTTAAAAGAATTTGATCCACGTATTTCTAGACCAGACCGTTTATTTCGTAAAACGGTTGCTTGGGATTGGTTGCCTCAAGATTGGACAAAAGATTCTCGTTTCTATGATTATGATCATTGGTATGAACCAGAAACAATGCAGAATGCCAAGGTGAAAGACAGATATCAATGGGTATGTGATAACTTTGACGCTTTTTTAGCAGAACATGGTTATGAACATATAGATAACTATTTTAAAGTGACAAATTCAAATCATGATACGATTGTATTCTTTTGTCATTTTGGTTTGGAATGTGTTTTGTTATCGCATCTATTACATATTTCACCAATGCCATTGTGGCATGGATTTGTAGCTGCACCTACTTCTGTAACAATTGTTCATACAGAAGAGAGAAAAAAAGGAATTGCCTCATTTAGAGTTGCTCAATTTGGTGATATATCACATCTTTATGTTGGAAATGAAGAACCATCTTTTGCGGCAAGATTTGCAGAATGTTTTGGTGATTCTACACAACACTGATAAAATAATTTCTAGAAAGTTGAAGAGTATATATGAAAGTTACATTGTATTTTGTTAGACATGGTGAAACAAGATTTAATGAGAAGGGTAGAATGCAAGGCGTATGTGATTCTCCATTGAGTGTAAGAGGTGAATTACAAGTAGAACAAGCACGTGTTTCCTTAACAAATGTTTATTTTGACCATGCTTATACTTCTCCAAGTGGAAGATGTATTAAAACTTGTAAAAAGATATTAGAAGGTAGACATATTAGACCACGTATCATTCAGAATCTACATGAAATGGATTTTGGTAGCTTTGAAGGAACTAGATTTACATCACATCCTGATGAAATTTCATATTGTTTTGAAAGAAATGATTTCACAAGTGTGAATGGTGAAAGTCATGAACAAGTATTATCGAGAATTGAAGAAGCAATGGATTCTATCCTAGCAGATAGTAAGGATGGGGATCATGTGTTGATTGTCACACATGGTGCACTAGAACTTGTGTTAATGAAATTGTTCTTTCATATCGATGTTGAAAATGTTATGAAACGTATTCCTGGAAAAGGAAATCCAATTCCAAATGCAGGAATCATGCGTGTTGAATATGAAGATGGACAATATACAGTAACGAATCTTCCAACAGATCCATCTAAATTTGAAAATCCTGTAGAAGATAAAATCATTCATTTCTATTATGTGAATCATGGTCAAACAGTCTTCAACCAATATAATCGTATGCAAGGTGTATGTGATTCACCTTTAACACAAAGAGGTATGGAACAAGTTTATCTTTGCGCAAAAGCATTAAAAGAGATTCCATTTCAAACGATTTATACTTCACCTTTAACACGATGTATTGATACTGCTATGCAGATATCACATGATCGAAATATTGAACCAATCATATTAGATGGATTGAAAGAAATAGATTATGGTCAATTTGAAGGTGTTGTAAGAGATAATTGGTTAGATGAAATCAAAGAACATCAAAATAAACATGATGATTGGAGTGATGTTGGTGGTGAATCTCAAAAATCCTTTGAACAAAGATTTGAACATGTGATGTTTAAAGTGATATCTGCTTCAAGAAATGAATCTAATATATTACTGGTTGGACATTCTGAATATTATAAAAGAATGTTAGAGATTTTATTCCATAAAAATCCAGAAGAAACAATGATGGAATTAAGAAAACAAGGAAAACAACCACATCCATATGGAGGAATCTTTCGATTTGATTATATAAATGAACAATATATATTCAATGACTATATGTATTCTGTAGAAGAATAAGAGAGAAGTATTATGCATATCAATAAAAAATTAAAGAGTTTTTATTACTTATTTGAAAAACAAGATGATGTACTTTGGAAAAATGAAATTGAAGCCAATCAATTAGTTAGTTCAACATTGTCTGTAAGTTGTGTCGTTTTATTAATTGTTTGGGTTATTTGTTATTTAGGATTTTTTGGAAAAGCAGAAGATATCTTGTTATCTATGATTTCACAAAGTATTGTTGATTTAGCGATTCCTGTATTTTTATGCCGCTTTTTCAATGTACAAAAATCATGGGTAAAATATATTTTAATGTTTTTTGTAACTGCAGTTCTTGCGAGATTATATTGTTACTTAACATTTAATGTTGTACTTGTTATGGCAATTCCGGTTGTATTATCTTGCCGTTATTTCAACAAAGAATTTACAATTACGATTGCGATATTGACAGCAATATTTTTTGGAATGAGTTTATTTGCGAATGCATATTATGACTTTGGCTGGTTTGATTTGAACTTTTATCAATTGCCTGCAGGTACTACGATTACCATAGGAAAGTCAATTGCGGAAAGTATACGTACACTTGGAATCAATGTGAATAGTAGAATCTATCAAACAATGATTTATAATTTTTTGCCAAAATTATTTGTGTATTTTATTATTTCAATGGTTTGCGTCAGAATTGCGGAAACTGGAAAAACTTTAGTTACATCTCAAAAAACAATTACAGAAAAAACTGCTCGTATTGAATCAGAATTGAATTTAGCACAAAATATTCAAGCGCATATGTTGCCTAGTATATTCCCTGCATTTCCAGAAGATGAGGAGTTCGATATTTATGCAAGTATGGAACCAGCCAAAGAAGTTGGAGGTGACTTCTATGATTTCTATAAATTAGATGAAACGCATATTGGACTTGTTATTGCGGATGTATCAGGAAAAGGAATTCCTGCAGCGTTATTCATGGTTATCGCAAAAACAATTATTAAAAATGAAATCCATATGGGATATTCTCCTGCTGAAGCACTGTCTAGAGTGAATCACATGTTATGTGAAGGAAATGAAGATGGTATGTTTGTTACGGCATGGGTCGGTATCTTTGATTCTAAGACAGGAGAATTGACATTCTCAAGTGCAGGTCATAATCCACCACTTGTATTAAGAGATGGAAAATATAGTTACTTGAAGATGCGTTCTGGTTTTGTTTTGGCAGGTATTGATGGCTTTAAATATCATCAAGAAACGATTTATTTAAAACCAGGTGATAAATTGTTCTTATATACAGATGGTGTTACGGAAGCAATTGATGGACAAGAAAATATGTATGGTGAACAAAATCTCCTTGATTTTATGAATGCACATAAAGAATTAGGTCCTAAAGATATGATCAAGAGTGTTCGTGATGATGTATGTACATTCGCTAATGGTGCTGATCAATTTGATGATATCACAATGTTGATGTTGGATTTTATTAGAGAAAAACATGTATTAGAAATGAAAGAAAAAGAATTAAATATTTCAAAAGATACTGTTGATGATATGAATGCATATTTAGAAAGTGAATTGGAACAAGTTGATTGTCCAATGAAATATGTTCAACAAATATTGATTTGTGCAGAAGAAATTTATGTGAATGTATGTAATTATGCATATCCAAATGGTGCAGGTACAATGTTATTAAGAACCTCAATCACAAAAGATCGCGCAATCATTCAGTTCAAAGATCAAGGTATTCCATTCAATCCATTAGAAAAGAAAGATCCTGATATTACATTAGAACTTGAAAAAAGAAAAGAAGGTGGACTAGGAATCTTCCTTGTGAAAAAGATGATGGATGAAGTAAAATATGTATACCAGAATGGTAACAATGTATTAACGATAGAAAAGAGGTTTGATGATGGATGTTCTAGATAAAGCAATCGCATTCGCAACAAATGCACATTCAGGTCAAGTTCGTAAATTAGCGAAGACACCTTATATTCTTCATCCAATGGAAGTAGCTTGTATTATTTCTACAATGACAGAAGATAGAGAAACAATGGCTGCTGGTTTATTACATGATACGATTGAAGATTGTGATATTGATCCACAAGTTATCTATGATGAATTTGGAAAAAGAGTTTATGGTCTAGTATTAAGTGAAACAGAAGATAAACTCTCAGAAAGACCACCAGCTGATACTTGGATGGAAAGAAAAGAAGATTCATTGTTGATGTTAGAAAATACTACAGATGAACATGTACGTATCTTATGGCTAGCAGATAAATTATCCAATATTCGATCTTTCTATCGAGAATATCTGAAAAAAGGTGATGATATTTGGAGTACTTTGAATCAAAAGGATCCTAAAATGCAAGAATGGTATTATCGTTCTATCGCAAAATCATTAAAAAGTTTAGAAAATACAGCAGCGTATTTAGAATACATTACATTGGTTGATAAAATATTCGGAGAGGAGTCAAGTGATGTTAAGTAAAAATGAAAATGGAGTTTTAACAATTTATTTAGAAGGTCGTATTACCGCAGATAATGCTCCAAAGGTACAAGAAAACATTCAATCGATCTTACAAGAAAAACATTCTAGTTTAGTATTGAATTGTGAGAAATTAGAATATATTTCTAGTGCCGGTCTTCGTGTTATTTTACGAACAAAGAAGAATGAGCCAACATTGAAACTAGTAGATGTAAATTCTGAAGTTTATGAAGTGTTTGATATGACTGGATTTACAGAAATGATGGATATTGAAAAAGCATATCGTCATATGTCCATTGAAGGTTGTGAACAAATTGGACAAGGTTCCAATGGTAAAGTATATCGAATCAATGAAGATACGATTGTTAAGGTATACTACAACGCAGATGCATTACCTGATATCCATAGAGAAAGAGAACTCGCAAGAAAGGCATTTGTATTAGGTATTCCTACAGCTATTCCATATGATGTAGTTAAAGTAGGAGATACATATGGTTCTGTATTTGAACTTTTAAACGCTAAGAGTTATATCAAAAAAATCAATGAAGATCCTTCTAAGATTGATGAATATATTCAATTATTTGTAGATCTATTGAAGAAGATTCATGCGACTACTGTAAAACCAGGTGATTTACCAGATGTAAAAGTTACAGTATTAAGTTGGGCAAACTATTTGAAAGATTATATTCCTACAGAAAAATATGAGAAATTAAGAAGTTTGATCCAAGATGTTCCAGATACACATACAATGATCCATGGCGATTATCATATGAAGAATGTCATGATCCAAGATGGAGAAACACTCCTCATTGATATGGATACATTATCAGAAGGACATCCTATCTTTGAGTTAGGAAGTGTATTTAATGCTTATGTTGGATTTGGAGATGTAGATGAAAGTGTTGTACAAGACTTCTTAGGTATTTCTAGAGAAACAGCGTTATATATTTGGAATCAATTTGTTCCATTATATTTAGAAAGTGATGATGCTGATTTGATTGAACAAGTAAAGAAGAAGGCAATGCTTGTTGGGTATACGAGATTACTCAGAAGAACAATCAAACGTGAAGGCTTTGAAAAATCATCAAAATCAATTGAATTTTATAAAGATAAGTTATTAAGCTTGATTGATGAAGTAGATACATTGGTATTCTAAAAGGGAGGAACTATGACAATTCAAGAAATCAGAGATAATGAAAATCTAACATTACAATTAGGTGGACGCTTAGATACAACTACAGCTCCAGATCTAGAAA
>CAVKTV010000061.1:0-10809 GCA_963659075.1 Lachnospiraceae bacterium
CGGTGGTGTGAGAGGACGAAAATTTCAAAAATTTGAAATTTTCTCCTACTCGATTCTTGCCACACCAAATAATAAAAGTGCGAATGATTCAAACATTTTTTTGATCTTATAAGAATTTCAATGCGTGCGCCTGTAAGAAGAAGAGAAGTAGAAGGTAGAGCTTATACCTTGCGAAAAATAATAAGCATGAAAAAAACAATTACTGAAATAAGTGTTGGAATTATTTTTGGAATCTAGGGGAATCTGCTCTGTACATATCGTTTAGGCAAAAAGGACAAAGGATATGATCTTCCTTATCATGAGGAGGAAGTTCGGCTATAAGTTGTAGTTCCTTCTCTGGGACGTATTCTAGGTATCCGCATCGCTCGCACCTCATCAATACATTTTTGTCTGTATGCTCTGTCATTTTGTATTCCCTCCAATGGATTGTATGATTCGATGTATTTCATTGTACTGCCACATTTACATAAAAGCACGTCACGATTGTAAGAATCTCTAATCCATGTTCTGTATTTCAGTTTATTTAATTTTGATTTCTTGTGTTTGTTTCTTGTCTTTTTGGTATAATCTTTATTCTTAGCTTTTCCTAATAGCTCATGAATGTGCTCTAAAAGTTCTTGGCATTTATTGTTATAAAAACCATAATATCTGACCATTCGGAAATGCTTTTCAGGAATATGGATAAATATCTTTTTAAGAAGTTCTCTACTATTTTCTTTAACAGTGATTCTTTCTTCTGTCTTATGATCATCGTAGAACCAAACAACATCTCCAGTAGATTTATCGTAAGTTGTTATTCTGCTTTCAGCCATTGCAGGACGAGAAGCATAACGCATCATATAGTTGACACAACCTTTAACGTTTTCGGAGTATTTCTTGTTGGATGGTTTATTGTCTGAAGCTTTTTCAGTTTCTAGATGATCGTATTTGGCATAAACATAGAAACCTTTGTCATAAGTTTTATAAGCCTTATTTTTACAAGCATCAAATTCTCCATATATTTGCGTTCAAAAAATCTCTGTATTTAAGATTTCAAGAAATTCATTACTAGTTTAATCATTGTTTCTTTTTCTTCTGGTCTTGATTCAGCAATCATCAAAGTAATAGCTACCAATGCACTATCAGAAATGATTTGTTTTCCATTAATGACCAAGTGTTCGTTTTTATTTAGAAATTCTAGGAAAAGTGAAGCACCAATACGTTTGCAACCATCTACAAACGGATGATCTTTTATCAAAAAATATAGCAAGTTTGCTGCTTTTTCTTCGATACTTGGATAAACTTCTTGACCAAATACGTTTTGATATATAGCCGCAAGAATACCATTTACCTTTCCTGTTTCTTTCTCTACACCAAAAACATCAGAAAAACCACTATATTTCATGGAATTGATAAGTTCTCTACATTCTTCATATGTTAGTCGATAGACAGATTTTTTTCCTTTAGGCTTAGAAATACATCCATGATCATAGTCATCTAACAAAGAAAGTGCATTTGAGTATGCTTCGATGACACTTAGCACTTCATTTTCTTCAATATCCAAAGTTGATGCAAGCATTTTGGATTGTATTGCAATTGTTTTATTCAACACATCAATCCTTTTTTGATTAATAGCGTATCCTTTTAGCATGTAGTCTTTAAGAATTGAATTTGCCCACTTACGAAAGATAACACCGTTTTGTGATTTTACACGATATCCAACAGAAATAATCATGTCAAGATTATAGTATTCTGTTAGATGAGTTTGAGTTTTTCCTTCGATAGCACCATGTTGAGTGGTAGTCGCAAATTTTGCGACTACCACTTCAGTAGCTAATTCTTCTTTCAAAGCGTTATTTATATGTTTGCCAATTGTTTTAATATCCCTATCGTATAATTGTGCGATTTGATTTCGATTTAACCAAACAGTTTCATTATCAGGTGATACTGTAACGTCTAGTTGCAAACTGTCATTTACAAATTTAATGATTTCGTTTTTCATTGTCGCCTCCTTTAGAAAATAGATGTGTATACGAAACTTCTTAAAAAACATATCATAGATGTGGCTGTTCAAAAAAATTCACATTTCAATTCAAGTGTTCCTTTTTATTCAATTTGAACTTAACATAATTTCATTTCCAATCCTAGAATTCACTTAAATTTTAGTTATTTCTCAAAACAAATAATTAAGTAAATAAGTGAAGTTAAGTGAATTATATTAACTTTTTTTGTGCTATTCAATTTTAACTTAATTAATGAATATAATTTTTTGTGAAAACTGTACAAAATTTCTTTATAGCCAAGCTTTTAGGTAATTTAAATGCCGCATTTTTGTGTGTTCGACATCCCAAAAGAGCATTCGATCAGTTCTAACTCCCTCGGGGGCTCAAAATTTTTGCGGGCCCTGGGCCACATGGTCCGATTGCACGTCGAAAGCTCCCAAAAATGGGCAAAAAGTGTTCGGATGACCTATTCGGAGTAGGCATTTTTTGCTAATTTTTTGCTAATTAGAGGGGTTCGGATGACGTCCTCTGAACGGTCATTAGAACCCATTTTACGGTACAAAACGGACGAAAATGAAAAATCAAAAAGTATCAAAAATGCCGTATTTAACGGCAAATTTGACATTCCACGATATTCGACGGACTAAACCGGGGTCAGCTCCTAAGCGAAAGGTCGTAAGTTCAAATCTTATCAGGGACGCCATAGAACCTATAAATAAAGGGTTTTAAGCACTTTATGATCATATATGAAATTGGCGATGAAATGACTTGGTTTTATCGCTTTTTTCTTGATTGAAATTGGATAAATTATCGCTGATTTTCAGTTAATGAAAATAAGAGCAATCTAAACATTTTTTGATTTCTAGCTAATAAAAAACGGTCTTCAGTTAATATTCATTTTTACGAACTTAATAAGAGTGGTCATACTAGAGAATACAAGAAACACTATTTGAGTTTACTTGATACAACTCCTCATACCAATCGAATTACTGGCTATGTAAAAAAAGCAGGGTTGTTTGTTATTCTTGGATTTCCTTTTTGAATGAGATACTTTTGTCTTTTGTATCCATAATTGCACATATTGATTTCATCCTATAGGAGAGCCAAGCTCCTTCAATATAGAGACCATCAGAAGAAGTTAAATCAGTCTATATTTTCTTATTTATTGAGGCTGATAAAGAAAAAATAGAAGCAAGAATGGGAATTTATATTAGCGAATCCAGAAATCGTTTATACGCAAACGCTTACATAAAAATAGCTTTATTGTGCTAAAATAATTGCAGAGGGGACTATGAATACTGTTGTTTCGTTGCTTTTGTTGATTGTATGTAGTACATTTAAAAACACATCAGAGTATGTGATTGCTGATTTTTTGTTAGAAAATTCAAATCATATTTGTGATATTACAAGAGCTGATGTATGTGAAAAAACAGGTATTTCCAATCGAACTTTGAATGCTTTTTGTTCAACATTAGGATATAAGAACTATTCAGACTTGAAACTCGCAATTATAAAGACAATAGATATTCGTAAGCTACAAATGAAAGTTCACATCAATAATATGAATGCTGATTCATTATTAGAAGCCATTGGTTCTTTATCTAATATTCCTTTTGATGTGGGAAAATTCAAAAGAACAGTTGATTTAATTAACAACTATATACATGATTCAAATAAAATGATCATTGTAGGTGCAGTATATCCTGAAATGTTATGTATGCATTATATGGAAGATATGTTAATGATGGGAAAATATATATCATCTTCACCTGTAAATACATCAATAGCTACATATGAAAATAATAATCTTGTTTTAATGATTTCATTTACTGGGAGAGTTTATATAGAACATTATGAAGAAATCGTTAAATTGAAAGAAAATAATGTTTCAATAATTGGAATTGGAAATCCTTTTACAGTGCCAGAACAGATACATTTGAACAAATTCTTAGAATTACCATTTAAGGGAGATACTGAAACAGAAAATGCTTGTATTCCATTAGTTTTACAATATATGAAATTTATGTATTTTGAAAAGTTTGGAGATGAACGCAATGTCTATCTATGAACATTTGATAAAAATAGTTGAACAATCTTCTTTTTCGAGTGCAAGTAACAAGATAGCAGAGTATCTTTTATTGAATTACGATAATATCTCAAATCTTACATTGATAGATATTTCTAAAGGAGCGTATGTTTCTAAAGGGACTGTATCGAAGTTTTTTAAAAGTATGACAGTAACTGGAAATTTTGATTGTTTTCAAAAAGCATGGGAAAGAGAAAACACGACACATAAATTTTATCTAAAAAGAAGTGAAGAAACATTTCTTGATAGAAGAAAGAAGTATAATAAAAAAGTAATAAATTCCAGTGATATTCAATATCTAAGAGAAAAAATGCACTCTAGCAATAAGATAATTTTGTTTTCTAAAATGGAATATGAAGGTATTTCACAAGATTTTTGTAGAAGTTTAATAAGGATTGGCATCATCGCCAAAACAAGAACATATTCATTCGATGAATCATTAATTGAAGAAATACAATCATTATCTTCAGAGGATTTGATTATATTTATGGATGCAGACTGTTCTTTTTATGAACATATCATGCAATTGACATATGAAATTGATATTTTAGATTTCATGAGTCATACGAAGGCGAATTCTTTGGTAATTACAAAACGCTCTGCAAACATGGGCGAGAGTTATCCTTTTGAAGAAATATTGATTCAAAACAATCAAAATAAATATTCGAATTTAGATGTATGTAAGTGTATCTATACTCAAATTCTAGAATGTTTGAAATAGGATGGTGATTTTGTATGAAATATAAAAAAGTAACCATCACAGATATCGCAAAAGAATGTAATGTAAGTGCAGTTACAGTTTCAAATGCACTTAGATATAAAGATAATCTTGTGAGTGAAGAAAAGAAAAGAGAAATTTTTGATGTTGCAAGCAGAATGGGATATCTATCAAAATTCTCGACGAATAAAGTGCTAGTGTTGATTATTGATAATTCAAATGTAATAGAAAATACTAAAATTTTTAAAGAAATGAAACAAGGAATTGAAGAAAGTTGTCTTTTACATAAATATACTGCGTATTTTCATCACACAAATCCAAATGATCTAGAAATAATAATTAATAGGTTCTGTTTAAGAAGGCTATATGATGGTGTGATTGTTGTTGGACTCCATGCTTTTCCAGAAGTAGATATTCAATTATTGCATCAAAGTCAAATTCCAGTGGTTATTTTAGATGCAGCGAATTCAGATCAACAATTTGATTATATTGTTATGAATAATGAAGATTCTACTTATGAATTAACAAATTATTTGATTTCTAAAGGACATAGACATATTGGGTTTATTACTATAGATGAGACGTGGAATAATATGAAATTAAGAAAAGATGGTTATAAAAGAGCATTGCAAGAAAATCATCTTACATATGATCCGATGTATGATCTGAGATTAAATTTCGATTCAAATGTTTCAGAATATTTAATGAAACGACTACAAGAATTAAAGAAATATTCTAAAGGAATACCTTCGGCGTATGTTGCTGCTGAAGATATGTATGCAATTGAGTTATTGGAAGTAACAAAAAAGTTGAATTTACACATAGATGTTACAGGATATGATGATATAGAAATAGCTAAAACATATTCGCCTACGCTTACAACGGTAAAGGTGAATAATGTTGCGATGGGGAAAGCTGCTGTAGCACGCATTGTTGAAAAGAGATTGGATCCTAAATCACCATGTCAAAAGATTCAAGTCTCTAATACAATCATATATAGAGAAAGCACAAACTTAAAAAATAAATAAATTTTAAGTAAAAACGTAAGCGTTTTCAAAAAATGCATGTTTTGAAAAACTAAAATGTATTAAAGTACATGCATGGAATAAAGAACTCTGGCCAGATTCCTAAAATTATCCATATTATTAGGAGAGGGGTTTATGACCAATAAAAAAATATTAAAAACTGTATTAGCATGTACAGCAATTTTAACGACTGCTTGTTCTAGCACAACAACTGTTAGCACTAGCACAGTTGCTTCTAGTAGTGACTCTACAGAAGTAGAAAAGCTACCTGTAGTAGCAGAAGAAGATAGACCAAGAGCAATTATTACAACTGACGTAGAATGTGATGATATGAACTCTTTGATGCATCTATCTTTATATTTCAATGAAGTTGATTTGGATGGTGTTGTATATTCGGCAAGTAAATATCATTTCAACGGTGATGGTGAAAATACTTTAGGTGATGTAACAGCGAATTATTTGTGTGAAGGTGAAGCTGTTTGGAAAACAAAAACAGGTTCTGCCCAACCAGATCCAGAAGCAAAGGATTTAACCCACTATAGAGATATTCCAAAAGGCTGGATTGAAAGTTTATGGGGAAATGAGTACGCTGATGCATATGAACATCTAAAAAATAATGATGCAAATTATCCAACACCTGAATATTTGACTAGTATCACAAAGTATGGAAATATCGCATTTGAAGGTGATGTTAGAGAAGATACAGATGGTTCTAATTTAATTAAAGATGCTATTTTAGATGATGATGAAAGAAAACTATATTTATTTTCTTGGGGCGGTGTAAATACTGTTGTAAGAGCGTTACTTTCCATTGCTGATGAATATCAAGATACAAGTGATTGGAAAGATATTCAAAAGAAAGTAGTAAATAAAGTAATCATTTCTGGTAATGGACAAGATAATAGTTGGACTGATAACAACATTGAAAAATTATATCCAGGAATTGTAAAAATGAGCACTTCTGGTGGATATGCAGCATATTTTGCACCACTTTGTACGACTGATGATCACGATCCAACAAACCTAACATATATGTTAGGAACAGCACCAGATGTAAACTATACATTCAAAGCTGATTGGTTGAAAGAAAACATCAAATTTGATCATGGATCACTTAATAGTAAATATAATTTGATGGGTGATGGTACAGAATATGAGAATGAACCAGATGCATATCAATACGGATTGAATCCTACTGTCGATTGGGGCTATGATGGATGGCTAGCTACAACATTTGAGAAGTATGACTTCTTAGCAGAAGGCGATTCTTCTGGATTTATGGCCTTATTAGACAATGGCTTACGTGGTATGGAAAATGGTCATTATGGTTCATGGGCAGGTGTAATAACTTATAGCGATGATGATGTAGTTTCTAGTGGCTATAACTATACAACAGGCACATCAGGAAATGCGAATAGATTCTTGCTTCCATATCAATTGGATTGGGCTGCTAGAGCTGACTGGTGCGTAAAAGATTATGATGAATGTAATCATGCTCCAAGAGTATCAGTAGATGTAGAAGAAGTTGAAGTAGAAGCAGGTAAACCTGTAACTTTCACAGCGACAGTAGTAGATCCTGATGGAGATAATGTAAGTACATCTTGGTGGTATTATCAAGATGGCAGCTCTTATAGTGGAAGTTTTACAGATATTCGTGTATGGAATCCAGAACAATTATCAACGGGATTTACTGTTCCATCAGATGCAAAATCAGGAGATTATTTTAATCTAGTGATTGCTGCCGAAGATGATGCAGACGCACCAATGACACGCTATTCACAAGTTATTGTTAAGGTGAAATAAATTTGATTCATTTGATTTTCCATAAATCAAAATGAACTTCAATTAGTGAGTAGATATTAAAAAATCAATTGAATTGGCAATTTTAGTACACAAGTTTCCAATTAGGAAACTTGTGTACTTTTTTGTTGCTGACTTGTAATGATTAAAGATGTATCTTTATCAATATAAGAAAGCGGTTACATTTCAAAAAACAAAATGTATTAGCTTTTATATCATTTGTTAATTCAATGCACCTTGGATTGACAGAATACTACGAAACACGAAAGTGTGGATCATTTGAAATAGAATCATATTTATTCTATTTCTTTTATCAAACAGAGAAAGGGAAATTTAAAATGGGAATGATTAAAAAGGGCATATTAGCTCTAACGAGTACTGTTATGGCATTAGGTGTTGCAACAGTACCAGTATTTGCCAATGAAGATTCTACAACTGGTTCAGACTCAGAAGAATCTCAAGAAGCAGAAAAGAATGATAGTACTCCTTCTGAAAATGGCGAAGAAGACAAAAAAGATGAAGAACAAAAAACTCCAACGGATGCGAATGAAGGCATAGCTCTTCTATCTGATGGTGGTCCAACTTCTGAAGAATTTTGGAATGAATTGAATGAAAAAGGTTCTGTTGAACTAGGAAAGTACAAAGTCGAAAAAATAAAAGACAATGTATATCACATGGACGAATCAACAACAGAACTTCCTGGTGGAGCAACGGATACTGATGGAAATATGAATAATCCATCATCTATCTATTTTGTTGAAAGAGATGATAGTGTTTTAATGGTCGATTTAGGAAATCCAGCAGGAGATTCTGAATGGGCTGCAAAAACAATTGTTGATTACATGGTAGGAACTAAAACTTTATCTATCGTTTTAACACATAGCCATGGTGATCATACAGGTTTAGGACAAAGTAGTGAAGTATTTGATGGTATAACTGTGGATAAGGTGTATATTGGTAGCCCTGATAAAGATGCTGCAAGTACTGCACTTTCACAATTTGCTGAAAAGATCCAAGTATTAGATGATAATTCAACATTTACTGTAAGTGATACAACTTATACTGTAAATATTGTTAACGCTCATACTGAAGGATCTTTAATGATTGAAGATTTAACAGATGAAGTGTTATTTACTGGAGATACTTTTGGATCGGGTTTTGTATGGCTTTTCTGGGATACAAATAATGCTAATCCAATTGCCGCATTAAAAGCTGGTGTTTCTGAAGCACAAACTTCTTTAAAGAAAATGAAGTCTCCAACAATTCTTGCTGGACATAGATGGCAACAATTCTGGGAAGAAAATGCTCAAAGACCAGGTGAAATGAGTATTCAGTATTTCAATGATATGGCTCAAGTAATTACTGGCTTAAGTGATGGAACAACACTTTCAAGCGAGTATTCAGCTGGAACATTTACAGGTATCGAACTTTCTTCTAATGGTGCAAAAGCAAAAATCGATACTACACAAGCTTATGTAGATACTTATTTGAATGGCTTAACAAAAATGGATGAAGCTTATGTTTATAGTGCAACAAATAAGCTTGGAATAGAAACTGTTAATAACACAGCTGCAGCTGCAATCGTTGTATATCCAGATGGAAAGTTAACAGATGAAGAAGCTAAGAAATATTTAGATGATACTGGAATGACAGAATATGCAGATTCACATGCATCTACTATTTATGTGGCTCGTCCAAGTGGAGAAAAATTTACATCTGATGATGTTGATGGATTCAAGAAAATAGTAGGAAAGATTTCAGTTTCTGAAAACTTTAAACTTGTTGGTATTGGAAATGGTGCTACATTTATCAACGAAAATCTATCTCAATATATGAATTTCGTTTCTGGACTTGCTTTAATCAATCCTGAAACAACAATCACAAGAGCAACAAACACATTAAGTGCTTCTGTTCCTACATATGTATCAGGTGATACTTCTGTAGCAAATGCTTATATTAAGGCAAATAGTGCAGAACAAACAAGTACTGAAGGTACAGTTACAACATATGTAAATCCAGATAGTAAATATGAAATCGTTGTTACTGATAGTTCTACAAAATCAGCAGTAGATGCTTATAAAGCAGCTTGGGATTCAGTATTATGCAAATTCGGAAGAATTGGTAATTATATTGAAGGAGATGGAATTGGAACATGGTATTCAAGACCTTTAATTACAGGAGATGAAGAAGCGGATTCTGCTAGAAAATATCAATATTTTGAATGTGTAGATAGTATTACAAATATGACTCGTACTATTTATACGGAAGATCTTGACGGTGATGGTGTTAAATCATTATGGTACGTATATGTTCCAGAAGAAGTTAAGAATGAAAAAGGAACTGTTCCGGTTGTATTCTTAATGCATGGAAATACAAATGACCCAAGAACACAATATGATACTTCTGGTTGGGCATCAATCGCTTCTAGAGAAGGTATTATCTTAGTTTGTCCTGAATGGCAAGGTCATACATATCAAGGTTACACATATGACCCAATGACAGATGATACAAACTTCACAGCTAATTCAGATTTTATTACTGGTTGCTATAAGAGAGTGATGGAAGAATTCCCTCAAATCGATCAATCTAGAGTTTATATTTCTGGTTTATCTGCAGGATGTAGAAATACTACAAACAATGGTTTGGTTAATACAAAATACTTTGCTGCAGGTGCTGGTCAATCTGGACCATTCAAAAACAATGAGACAGGATTAGCTAGCTTAAAAGAAGGCGTAGCAGCAAATAAAGATGCATATGATTTCCCTATTATCTATTTTGCAGGTGATAAGGATGAATATTTAGGAGACTGGGATCAACTAGGTAGCTCTGGTGGTCTAGAAATGGCTCAATTATATGCAGAATTAAATGATATGGATATTCCTGACGGAAATGATGAAGAAAATAAAGACCTTTATGGTGTTGATTGGGATGAAACATATACAATTGAAGCAGATGAAGAAAGTATTGCTAAGATAAAAGGTGGCGTAATTACTTCTGACAATGGTGTAGAAATCTCTATGAACCGTATCTATGGTTGGGGACATTGGAATTATGCTCCTGATGCTGAATTGATGTGGGAATTCATGTCTAAATATTCTAGAGATACTGAAACTGGAGAGACATATCGTGATGATTATGTATACGGAACTCAAAAAGTATTCGTTGTTGGCGATGATTGGGGCCCAGCAGTTAATAAAA
>CAVKTV010000062.1:0-10700 GCA_963659075.1 Lachnospiraceae bacterium
ACAAGCCCTTAGAAGCCATATCTATAACACTTAGTGTTTAGGTGTGGGAGTTCACTTAATACAGACAACAATACTTTTGTTACCTGTGCTACTAACCAAGCTAAAAAACATGTAAATAATATTTTCATAAAGCCTCCGTATTTCGTTGTATCACTTTCTTCATTATGAAATGTGATTTTCATATGAATTTTCATATAGAATTGTTAATTTTCTTTATAATTCATATAAAAAGTAAGAAAGTTCTAAAATGTTATTTTTAAGCATTGAAAACCTCAAAAAAACTGATAAAATACGTAAGTCAGCAATGATAAGAGAAAGAATATAGGAAACTTGATAGCGAACTTTGGATGGTGTAAGCAAAGGCAATTGGAATATATTTGTAAGGCTCTTTAGCAATGACCGTTAATCGCGTTAAAGATGAATGAAGGCAACGTAAGTTGTGAATTAGGGTGGTACCACGAAGTAGCTCTCGTCCCTATGGTGATGAGAGCTTTTATATTGTTAGGAGGAAACTATGGCAGAAGAATTAACAAAAGAGGAAAAAGCAAGAATCAAAGAAGAACGTCGTAAAGCTTTCTTAGCAGCACATCCTGAACTTGCCGCTAAACAAAAAGAAGCTGAAGAAAAGAAAAATAGCGCAAAGAAAAAGATTGAAGAAATCAAAGAAACTGTTGATACAGTTGTTATGAATGACCAACAACAAGCACGTATTGATAAAATGAATCAATTACGCGAAATGGGCATTGATCCTTTTGGACAAGGATATGATGTAACACATCATGCATCTGATATCAAAGAAGCATATGAAGCTTGTTCTTTAGAAGAATTAGAACAAAACAACAATGAAGTTTCTATTGCGGGTAGAATCATGTCTAAGAGAAGAATGGGTAAATTAGGTTTTATTCATTTATTAGATCGTTCTGGTAGAATTCAAGTTGTAATCAACCAAAGAATCGTTGGTGATGACATCTATAACTTATTTAAGATGAGTGATCTTGGTGACATTATTGGTATCAAGGGTAAAGTCATTAAGACAATGGCTGGTGAACTTTCTATTGAAGTACATGAATATACACATTTGTGTAAGGCTTTAAGACCACTTCCAGAAAAGTTCCATGGATTAACAGATAAAGAAGAAAGATATAGAAGAAGATATCTTGATTTAATTATGAATGATTCTTCTAGAGAAGTCGCAATTCTAAGACCTCGTATCATTACCGCAATCAGAAAGTATATGGATTCTCACGGATATATTGAAGTTGAAACTCCAATTCTATCCCCTATCTTAGGTGGTGCAAGTGCTAGACCATTCATTACACATCATAACGCATTAAATAAAGATTTCTATTTAAGAATCGCAACAGAATTAAACTTAAAGAGATTATTAGTTGGTGATCTAGAAAGAGTTTATGAAATTGGTAGAATCTTTAGAAATGAAGGTATGGATCTCAAACACAATCCTGAATTCACTACAATGGAAGCATATTGTGCTTATTCTGATTTAGAAGGCATGATGCAATTTAATGAAGAACTATTCCAATTCGTTGCGGAAGAAGTATTCCATAAAACAGACTTCGAATTCATGGGTAAGACAATTTCATTAAAGGGACCTTTCAAAAGATGGAATATGGTAGATGCTGTTAAAGAAGTAACTGGTGTTGATTTCTGGAAAGAAATGACAGTAGATGAAGCCCTTGCTTTAGCGAAAGAGCATCATGTAGAAGTACTACCACACCAAAAAACTGTTGGTAATATCATTTCTTTATTCTTTGATGAATTTTGCGAAGATAAGATTGAACAACCTACATTTGTATGGGGTCATCCAATTGAAATCTCCCCTCTTGCCAAAAAGAATCCAAAAGATCCTAGATTTACAGAGCGTTTTGAACTTGAAATCATGGGAATTGAAATGGACAATGCATTTGGTGAATTAAATGATCCAATCGATCAAAGAAAGAGATTTGAAGATCAATTAAAAGCCAAGGAATTAGGTGATGATGAAGCAAGTGATATGGATACAGATTATGTAGAAGCACTTGAATATGGTTTACCTCCTACTGGTGGTATTGGTATTGGTATCGATCGTTTCGTTATGTTATTAACAGGTATGGAAAGTATTAGAGACGTACTTCTATATCCAACAATGAAACCAAGAGAAGACTAAAAACAAATAGATACGGAATAATGTATTTTATTCCGTATTTTTTAGAATTTTCTTTTCATTAGAAAATGCTATAATCTTATCTAGGAAATCGCTTATGACAAAGAAAAAGAATCACAGAAAAATAGGAAATAATCTATCAAAAGTATTAATTGGAATATTAGGTGTATTAATTATTACATTAGTTGGTATCGTTGTATTCAATAAATGGGAAGTTATCATTGATTTCAATGGAAATGATGAAATTCATGCCCAATATGGAATGCCTTATGAACCAGAAGGAATCAGTGCTGAATATACAGGTACTATTTTAAAGTTTTATAAAAAACCAGCGAAAGTAACTGTTGATACTTCTCAAGTTGATTTTAATCAATTTGGTGAATATACCATTTCCTATACAGCAACATATAAAGATAAATCTACTACGGTCCAAAAGAAACTCATTGTAGAAGATACAATTGGTCCAGACATTCAATTAACAAGTACACCAGATGCATATACTGTTTATAATCATTCTTATGAAGAAGAAGGATTTAAAGCTATTGATAATTATGATGGTGATGTTACAGATAAAGTAGAATCAAAAGAAGTAAATGGCATGGTTTATTATACTGTTACAGATTCTAATGGAAATACTTCAACAGCTAGAAGAAAAATCACATATGATGATCGTAAAGGTCCTGTGATTACATTAAATGGTGGAGATGAACTCAATACATTTAATGGTCAAGAATATAAAGATGATTATACAGCGATAGATGATTGTGATGGTGATATCACCTCTAAAGTACAAGTCGAAGGAACTGTAGATACAAATACAAATGGTGATTATGAACTTAAATATACTGTTACAGATGAACATGGAAATACTTCAACTGCAACTAGAAAAGTTCATGTCATTGATAAACCAGTCAATAATGATGGAACAGTGGAAGGACCTAAAGTCATCTACTTAACATTTGATGATGGACCATATAAATATACAGATCAATTATTAGATGTCTTAGATAAATACAACGTGAAAGCAACTTTCTTCACGACAAGTGCTTATCCAAATTATGCTTATTGCATCGCAGAAGAAGCAAAACGTGGTCATACAGTTGCGGTACATACCGCAAGTCATAACTACGCACAAATCTATTCCTCTGCTTCTGCATATTGGGCAGACTTTGATAAACAAAACGCTGTAATTGAACAACAAACTGGTTCTAAAACAAACTTATTTAGATTTCCTGGTGGTTCAAGTAATACAGTATCAAGAAACTATTGTTCTGGAGTCGTATCACAAATCGCAAGTGATGCGAAAGCGAAAGGTTATGTATATTTTGACTGGAACGTATCCAGTGGTGATGCGGGAGAAACAACAGATACGGATGTTGTATTCAATAACGTAACTTCACAAGTTGCCGCAAACTCTAAATATGGGAAACCTAGTGTTGTATTACAACATGACATTAAAGAATTCTCAGTGAATGCAGTTGAAAGAATCATTCAATGGGGATTAGAAAATGGATATTCATTTAAAGCTTTAACTGCAGATAGTTATACAGCTCATCATTCTATCGGAAACTAAAGGATGCATATACGCATCCTTTTTCTATACAAAAAAAAGACAGAATTTAATCTGTCTTTTAAAGAGCTAGTGAAGCTGTAATGATTGCCATGGAATATACTTCAATCGCATTACATCCACGAGATAAGTCATTGATAGGAGCATTTAATCCAAGAAGAATTGGACCATATGCTTCAAAGTTACCTAATCTTTGCGCAATCTTATAACCAATATTACCAGCATTGATATCTGGGAAAATAAATGTATTTGCGTGACCTGCTACTGGAGAGTTTGGACATTTTGTTCTAGCGACTCTTGGAGCAACAGCAGCATCAAATTGTAATTCACCTTCAATTGGAAGATTTGGATATGCTTCTTTTGCCTTAGCAGCAGCGTTCTTCATCTTTTCAACGTCTTCGCCCTTACCAGAACCTAATGTAGAATAGCTTAAGAAAGCAATCTTTGGATCAATACCAAACTTCTTAGCACATTCTGCAGTTTCTCCAGCAATTTCAACTAAATCATCTTCAGATGGTTTAATGTTGATTGCACAATCTCCCATCGCTAATACTTCATTTTCACCTGTTGCGGATGGTCTAACTAGAATAAAACAAGATGATACGATTTTATTTCCAGGTTTTGTTTTGATCAATTGTAATGCAGGACGTACTGTATCAGCAGTGGAATAAGTAGCACCACCTAATAATGCATCCGCAATACCCATCTTTACTAACATTGTTCCAAAGTAGTTAGCACCTTTTAAGATCTTACGTGCATCTTCAGGTGTAACACCTTTGCTTTTTCTCAATTCACAGAACATATCAACCATTTCATCCATGCGATCAAAATTCTCAGGATCAATGATTTCTGCTCCACGAATGTTATAACCACTCTTTTCAGCGGCATCTAAAACTTTTTCTTCATTTCCTACTAAAATTGGACTTAGGAAGTTACTTGCGAGTAATCTTGAAGATGCTTCTAAGATTCTAGGATCTTCACCTTCTGTAAAAACGATTTTCTTAGGACTCTTTCTAAGTTCATCAATCATTTGGCCAAAACCATTCATATTTCTTTTCCTCCATGATTTTCGTGCTTATTTATTTTAACGCAATTATTTTTAGATTCAATTTTGTGAAAACGCTATCAATCAAAGACAAAAAAACAGCACAATAAGTGCCATTTCTTTTCCTTAATTTAATGCTGCACCTAGATCATTACAAGCAACTGTAGCTTCAGCGTCAGGTGCATAGTTTGCGATAACACCATCATTGACAAGATTCGCTCCATCTTGGCGTACGCGATCTGCCCAAGTCTGCATCCATTCTCCTACGCCCCAACCATAGCTACCAAATAGTCCAACTTTCTTACCATTCAACATCGTTTCTACACTGGCAAACATTGGTTCAAATGAACCTTCATCCAATTGTTCTGCACCCATTGCTGGACAACCAAATGCGAATGCATCATAGTTAGCAACATCACTTGCTGAAAAAGCTGTACAATCAATCACATCAGCTTCTCCTCCTGCATTTCTTACACCATCTGCGACTGCCTCTGCCATCATTTGTGTGTTTCCTGTTGAAGAAAAATATACAACTGCAACTTTACTCATAATTCTTTACCTCCTTGTTGTTGTGTATTAAGCAACCGCTATTTCTTCTAGCGGTATACCTGCTTCAAATAAATTTAGATTTTGTTTTGTGACACAATCATAAAGTTCAAATAACTTCTTAGCTTGTTCCACATCTCCATAAACTTTCCAAACACCATAATAAGAACATTTCTGATGTTTCATAAAACCAATGACATCTTCATATGGATATCCTAAAAAACAACCAATTTCATGTGGGAATTCTTGATACGAAGATAATTTATTTCTAAGAACATTTAAACAATATCCCATTCTATGATCTACATATCCTAAAGACTGCATTAGTTTTCTTGTACGTGGTTCATCTAATTTACTTTGTAGTAATCTTGGTCGAAATATATAGATCAATGCGTGATTTTTACTTGGATAAGATAAAACCATCATATGGATTCCTTTTCTCGCTAGTCGTGCATTCATTTCTGCGATATCTTCTTGTAGTTTTTCCTTTGTTTCATATTCACAATTAAAGAGATTTGCACATTTTACCCCACTCAATGTTGGAGAACACAATTCCGCAATCATTTTCTCTGGCATACAATCCCCCTTTCAGTTAGTTTCTACTAACCATTAAAGAATAAACCTATTTTAAGTTAGTTTCAACTAACATACTTATAAGTTTTATTAATTATTTGAATGAATTCAATCATTTTTTCGAATTGTTCATAAACATGATGATCATTAAACTATAAGTAGAAATAAAGGAGAAATGAAATATGGAATACGTCACATTAAACACAGGCACACAAATGCCAATCGAAGGATTTGGAGTTTTCCAAGTCAAAGATAAAGAAGAATGTTATCAATCTGTCTATAATGCCATTAAAGTAGGATATCGTTTATTTGATACCGCAACCTCTTATGGTAATGAAGATGCATTAGGAAAAGCAGTCAAAGATGCCATTCATGATGGTTTATGTACAAGAGAAGATTTATTCATTACTTCTAAGTTATGGGTTTCAGATATGGTCAATGAAGAGACTGCATATCAGGGCGTTCTTCGTTCTTTAGAGAAAAGTGGGCTTGAATATTTTGATCTCTATTTATTACATCAAGCAATGCGTGATTATTTTGCCGCATGGAGAGGTCTAGAAAGAGCTTATAAAGAAGGTAAGCTCAAAGCTATCGGAGTATCTAACTTTTATCCAAATATTCTTGTTAATTTCTGTGAAACAGTTGAAGTAAAACCTGCTGTGAATCAAATTGAAACACATCCTTGGTATGTTCAACCACAAGCTTTGGAAGTTGCTAATGAATATGGTGTCATCGTAGAAGCATGGGCACCACTTGGTGGAGGAAGATACAATGAAGAAGATCTTTCTATCCTTGAAAAAATAGCGCAAAAATATCATAAAACTGTTCAACAAGTATTGTTAAGATGGAATGTTGATCGTGGTGTTGTTGTCATTCCAAAAAGCACACATCTAGAAAGAATCCAAGCAAACTTTGATATCTTTGATTTCAAGTTGACAGAAGAAGAAATCAAGGAAATCTCTACATTAGACAAAGGATATTCCGGAACGCGTGCAAAACACTTTGATCCAGAATTTGTAAAAATGTGTTTATCTAGGAATTTATAAGCAATGAGAATGCGAAAGCATTCTTTTTGTTATACAATAATGCCATGTCAAAAACAAAGTTAGTATTATTAGGAACAGGAACACCCAACGCATGTCCTAACAATAGTGGACCAAGCAGTGCTATTGTCGTTGATGAACATGCATATTTAATTGATTTTGGTCCTGGTGTTGTTAGACAAGCTAGTAAAGCTTATTTCAAAGGAATCGATGCGTTACGCCCTGATAAATTAAATATCGCCTTTTGTACACACCTTCATACCGATCATACAACTGGATTACCAGATTTAATTTATACACCATGGGTGTTAGAAAGAGAAAAACCATTACAACTTTATGGTCCTACTGGTTTAAAAGATATGGCGATGTATATTGAAAAAGCATACGCTGCAGATTTAGATATGCGTTTAAATGGCGATGAACCCGCAAACCTAACAGGTTATCAAACAGAAGTCCATGAGCTACAAAAAGGCATACAAGACTACGGCATTATTTATGAAGATGATAAAGTACAAGTCAATGCGTTTACAGTCAATCATGGAAAACTACAATCTTTAGGATATAAATTCATAACAGAAGATAAAACAATCGTCATTTCTGGTGATACATGCCCTGTTGAAATCATGAAAGAAAAAGCGAAGAATGTTGATATTTTGTTACATGAATGTGAATATACAGAGGGATTATCTTCTAGAAGTAAACAATGGCAAATCTATCATCAAAATGTACATACATTAAGTGTTGATCTAGCTAAAATTGCGATGGAAACAAATCCTAAATTGTTAGTAACATATCATAGGATCTATCATATGAATATCCAAGATAATACAATTGATCTAGATAAAGAAATGAAGATCCGTAATCAAAAGATCCTACAAGAAATCAAAGATGCAGGATATCAAGGAAAAGTAATCAATGGAGAAGACTTAGATGTCTTTGAATAGGAAATAAGCATGTCAAAATTTGAAGATTTACATTTAGAACTAGAATTAAAAGCGAAAGCATTTCGCAATGATCCAACAGAAGAAAATGGGAATCAAATCATTGATGAAATCGTTCATATGATTCAAGATGATTCCTCTATCTTAGTAGATGGTGTACCAAGTGACATCAATCCAACAGTAATCATTCCTTCTGGATATTACGCAAATGACAATCGTTTCTATATTCATATATTTTCATCGAAACTTTCTTTTGAACAATCTACTGCTACAAATCCCCTATTTACACATATGAAAGGATTATGGAACTTCATTTTAGAGAATGAACAAATAGGTGGTTTTTCATTAAACCATACAAAAGAAACAGGTGCTATATTAGTTACAAGAGAAGATATTATTCCAAATCTAAAATGATTTGGAATTTTATTTCTTATTTGTTATGATAATTTTATTGAAAGGGTTTACATATCTATGAGTGAAAATAAATTTGATTTTAGATTTTGGATGTTATCACAATCAATTCCCTATTCCATTCATGAAGTAGATTCATCTCATTATAATATTGAGACAGAATTTGGAATTGCGGAAATCAACTTCTATCAGTTCGAAGAAGAACAAAGTGAAATCGTAGAATTAAGAATCACATCAAAAATAACAAACACAACAACATTCTTTCTACACTTTCAACCTGTCGATGAATCCCATTCAAAAGATTTATTTAATGAAATGTTGTTATCTTTAACTTCATTAAAAGATAAGAAAGTTACAAAGATACTACTATTTTGTTCTGCAGGAATGACAACTTCTTTCTTTGCCCAAAAGATGAATGAAGTATCGAATTTCTTAGAATTAGATTATGAATTTAACGCAGTCAGTGTCAATGAAGTTTATCAAAATGCGAAAGATTATGATGTAATATTGATTGCTCCACAAGTCGCATATGAAGAAAATAATATTAAAAACAGAATTCAAGATAAACTCATTCTAAAGATACCTACTTCTATATTTGCGTCCTATGACGCAAATGGATGTATTGAATTCATTCGTGATTCTTTAAATGAATATCATGTAAAGAAAAAGAAGAAAAAAGAAGCTTGTTCCTGTTGTAAAAAGAATGGAGAAGGAAAATTCTTAGTTATCGCAACTGCACCAAGTGATTCTGAAACACGAATCAACTATCGTATCTATGACCAAGGACAAGTCACTTTAGATCAAACCGTTATCAAGCATCATTTAGATATGGAAGATCTAGATGATATCATCAAAGTACAAACATTCCAAAATAAATCAAAACCATTCAACGCTATTAGTGTAGCTTTACCAGGTGTGATTCAAGATGGAAAATTAGATTTACCACATATACGCGCAAGTAGGATTTGTTCTAAACCAAATCAATTGTTTGATGTTCAAAAACACTTTGAAGATTTCGTTAAAATTCCAGTCATTTTAGAAAATAACGCAAACTGTGCTGTGCTTGGTTGGTATCAATCTCAAGAAAAATATCAAAACATCACACTGATGTCTCAACCAAATGGTTGGTTGACTGGTGGACAAGGAATCGTTGTTAATGGAAAACTAGTACGTGGTAAACATGGCATCGCTGGAGAAATCAAATACTTTATCAATCAGTTACAATTTTCTTCACCACTAGCTATCAATCCATATCACTTAGATTCCATCAAAGAAATCGTAACGAAAGCAATCCTAACAAATATATCAATATTAGATCCTGAAGTCGTTGTATTAAGATGTGAGATGTTACCAGATACAAAAGAAATTCATGAAGAATTATTAAAATATCTTCCTGAAGATAAAATTCCTGATATCGTTCATATTAATAACTTCAATGATTATGTATTAGTAGGACAACAATACTTATGTCAAAAAGAATATAAAGAGAGGAAAGAAAATGAGTAATCGTAAAGTTGTATTTTTAGATGTAGATGGTACATTGATTGACTATCATGCCATCATGCCAAGAAGTGCTGGAGAAGCTGTAGATTTAGCTAGAAAGAATGGACATTTGGTCTATATTTGCACAGGATGTTCAAAGTTTGAAATTGAACAAAGAAACTTGTGTGATCTAGATGGAATGATTGGTGCGAATGGTGGTTATGTAGAAGACCATGGAAAAGTGTTAATGCATCAATCATTAACGGTTGAAGAAGTAAAACACATTGTAGATTGGTGTAATGAAAGAAAGATGGGCATCAACCTTGAAGCAAATGGTGGTATTTTTTCAAATGAATATATGATTGAACAAGCACCAATCGTATTTAAGAAATATGCATTAGGTAAAGGTGCTGATGAAGCCAAAGCTGAACAAACAGCATCCAATGCCGCAAGTCATTTAGATGTATTATATGGAGATGATTTGTATCGTGATGATATCAATAAAATTGATTTTGTATTAAGAACATATCAAGATCATTTAGATTCTAAAAAAGAATTCCCTGAATTGATGGCAAATACTTGGGGTGGTCAAGATGAACAAGCATTGTTTGGTGATTTATCCCCTACTGGTATCACAAAGAAAAATGCAATTGATTTACTTTTAAAACATTTAAATGTTGATCCAAAAGATACGATTGCGTTTGGTGATGCGAAAATCGATATTCCAATGTTTGATATTTGCGGATATGGTGTTGCGATGGGAAATGCTGGTAAAGAAACAAAAGAAGCTGCAGATTATATCACAACAGATGTTAATGATGATGGCATTTGGAATGCATTCAAATATTTAAAACTCATATAAAAAGATGCTTGTGCATCTTTCAGTCTGTTGACAAAGTAGCATAAGCTAAAAAAAGAAAATAATGTA
>CAVKTV010000063.1:0-10547 GCA_963659075.1 Lachnospiraceae bacterium
GTTACTGATAAATAAATTTATCAATCACTCTTTCCCTTAACGCAGGTATGCACGTTCCTTACTATGATTTCATAAGGACTTCTCCCAGATGCGCTTCACCATCCTCTCCCTTATCGACCTCACACTCTGTATCGACTCGCTCGAAGTTCCTGAACGGTTACTCTTCTGTTCCTTGAATTTAACTAAGATTCTAATCGCACTGTTTTTAATTGTCAACAACTTTTTACAATATTTTTCATGAAAATGTTTTCATTTTATTTCATGCAAAATAAAAACCGCTTATTTAAGCGGCTCATAAGTGGAGCTGACGGGAGTCGAACCCGTGTCCAAGAGTAGTCCCACATTCAAGTATCTACAGTTTAGTTCACTGTGAAATAAGACAACGACTATGACAATGAACGAACGATCGTTGAATTTGTCTATTGATTTTCATGCGTTCTCTATAGACATCAAGAACACCTTATCCACATGGTCCTGGCATACCAGGCGCGAATCATAATCAGTGGCCGACTATGAGACTGTGCAATGCTGCGTATACTTTACGACTTAGGCAAATGCGTAGTTAACGTTATTGTTAGCGTTTAAATTTAGTTGATGATTAGGTCATCACTCCACTGCAACCTGAATCAAACATAAACCTGTCGAAACCATGACAACCCCATGAATGCTACATCTGTAATATAACATGAATACAAGAAAAGGCAAGTCTTATCCTCTAGATTTCATTGCCTTTTCCATTTCTCTTTTTGCATCACGAATCTTATCGGATTGACGCTTATCATAGAGCGTTTTACCTTTTGCCAAGGCAATTTCCAGCTTTGCCCTGCCATTCTTCAAGTACATTCTAACAGGCACAACAGTATAGCCTTTCATTCGAATACTGTCATAGATTTTACGAATCTCTAATTTATGAAGTAAAAGTTTTCTATCTCTTTCTTCATCTACATTGAAGATATTTCCATAACTGTAGTTAGAAATATGCATTCCTTTGATCCACGCTTCTCCTTTATAGATAGAAATATAGGAATCTTTAAATTGTACTTTCCCCGCACGAATTGATTTGATTTCAGTACCAGTTAATTGAATTCCACATTCATAACGATCATCTAAGAAGTAGTCATGTGAAGCTCTTCTATTTAACGCTACAGTTTTTTCTTTACCGCTTCTTTCTGCCATTACTTCTCCTTCCATTTCTTCTAGAACGAACATGGTTTCTAGATGTTGTTTTCCTCTTATTACCAGTGAAAGTTTTCCCATTCTTTCCAACTAAGACAAAATCAATTTCCCCTTTCATCTTATTGGCATCTAAACAACTGACTTTCACTTTCATTCCAACCCTATAAACTTTATGACTTCTTACACCTACCAATTGCATACGATCTTGATCATAGCTATAATAATCATCTCGCAATGCATTCACACTCACTAGTCCTTCGACTGTGTTTTGTAATTGCACATAAAATCCATATGCTTGTACACCAGTAATGATACCTTCTGCTTTTTCATGTAAATGATCTAACATATACTCAGCTTTCTTCATATCATCACAATCATATTCCGCATCTGTACTCTCTCTTTCTCTTAAAGAAGATTGTTCAGCTGCTTCTTGGCATTTCTCTTCATCCAACTTTCTTTGTGAAAGATCTAAGCATTGTTCAAAAGAATATTTTCTTAACATTCTATGAACCATTAAATCAGGATATCTACGAATTGGAGAAGTAAAGTGTAAATATTCTTCTTCCGCAAGTCCAAAGTGTCCAACACAATTACTATCATACACAGCTTTTGACATGCATCTTAATAACATCATACTTAAAACAGGATATTCTTCTGTATCTTCTATAGAACTCAAATATCTTTGAATTTCATTTGGATAAATATCCCCTTTTGATAATACAAGCTTGTGTCCTAACATCTCAGATACACGAATAAAATCTTTGATTCTTTTTGGTTGTGGTTCTTCATGAATTCTATAAACACTAGGAATTTCTTGCCACTTCATAAAGTTAGCAACACAGACATTTGCGGCAACCATGCAGTCTTCAATCATTTCTTCCGCATGTCCTCTTTCTTTAGGATGAATATCAATTGGATGTCCATTTTCATCTACGATGATTTCACTTTCTTTTGATCCAAATTCAATAGCACCCTTTTGTGTTCTATGTCTTCTGATTGCATCTGCACAATCTCTCAAATCAAAGAATAAACTTCCTAAATGTTCATATTCTTTTTGTAATTTTAAATCACCCTCTAATATCTTATTGACATTGTTATAAGTCATTCTTTCTGTAGAACAGATAAAAGAAGGATAAATAGAATAATCTGTAATTTCTCCATCTTTATTTACATTCATATCACATGTTAATGTCAATCTAACAACATGTGGATTTAAAGAACAGATTCCATTGCTTAATTCATGTGGCAACATTGGAACAACACGATCTGTTACATAGGTAGAACAACCTCTTTTAAAAGCTTCTTCATCTAAAGGCGTTCCCTCTTGTACATAATGAGATACATCCGCAATAGAAACTTTTAAATTATATCCATCTTTTGTTTTACTAACAGATACAGCATCATCAAAATCTTTAGAAGAATCACCATCAATTGTAACTGTATTGATTTTTGTTAAATCTGTTCTACCTTTTTTCTCTTCTTCTAAAACAACTTGAGGAATCTCATGTACTTGTTGCATGACTTCTTCAGGAAATTCTGCTTGAATATCATGATCTAAAAGAACAGATAATATATCAACACCTGGATCATCCTTATAACCAATTTCTTTTACAACTTGTACGACCATTGGTTTACTATAAGAAACAATATCACATACAACTTTCATTCCATCAATTGGAACAAATTCTTTACTTTGCATGACTTTAATTGTTTTAGTTTTTAACTTTTCATCATCTGGAATCAATACCAAACCACGTTTTGTATTGAAATATGTTCCAATAATATGATTCTTCGCTCTTTTAACAACTTTGATTACTTCTCCATAAGTTTCCCAAGGAGCACATTTCACTAAAACAATATCACCATGTAATGCACTATTTTGATCTTTTGAATCAATACGAATCGAATCTTGATTTTCAATATCAATAAATCCCATTCCTGCTTTATTAATAGATATCTTACCTTCTACGATATTAGCTTGTGTACGATTTTGATATTGTCCACCTTCTGCTTTAAATAATAAATACTCTTTACATAATTCATCCAATGCATTTGATAATGCATCACGTTGTGCATCAGAATGCATGTCAAAAGCGTCTACAATATTTGTAAACTTTCTTTTTCCTTTTGGATGTTCCTCAATGTACTTTAATATTTGTTCTTTTAACTCTTCCATCATACTTAAAATAAAAGCCGGCAAACCCGGCACTTTGTTAGACGATACGAATGATAATAACTAATGCAAAGAAAACAATTCCAAGCACTAATGTAATATTTGAAATGACCTTTTCAGATCCTCTTTCTTTCACATTTGCAAACAAGTTCAATCCACCATTTCCAGTGAATGCACCTGACATACCATCTGTTTTACCACTCTGCAACAATGATAATACAATCATTAATGCAGATACAATCATTAAAATTGCATCCAACATGAATAGCTCCTTTCGTGCGCTTTAAGATTATAACACTGGTTAATTGTTCGTGCAATCTCAACTACCATAGGAACAACCAGTATCACAACCCTTTGCGTCATTTTCTTCTTGTACTTTTTTGATTTCTTGAATAGATTCACTTAATTCATTTTTAAGATTATCTTTTCTTTCTTGTGTCCAATAATCTTCTGGTGAGATTTCATCACTATCGTTTGTATTACTTTCTCCATTCCAAGATTGAATCTTACCATTATTGATAAATAATACTAATGGCATATAAATCAATGGTTTTCCATCATTTCCATACAGAACGACATCTTCATTCTCTGATTCATTTTGATCAATTAATAACTGTGCAATTTCATCATAGAAATCACGATCATCTTCTTTATCAATATGAATATTATAATAATACGCTCTTGCATCTTCCTCTTTCAATGCTTCATTTAACATTGGAATATATGCTTGACACCAAGGACATTCAGGAAAACTAAAATATAAGATACCTGTACCATGTTCTATAAATGTTTTCAAATCATCTTTCAACATGATATCAAATTGATTATCACTTGATAAATTATCATAGATGTCTGATAAAACAACTTCTTCACTTTCCTTTTCACTAGTAGAAGTAACACTACTTGTTTGTTGACTACTACATCCACTAATCATCAATAATAAACTTAAACATGTTAAGAATTTTTTCTTCATACAAATCTCCTTCAATGGGTCATATTCTAAAGATATTCACATAAACATGCAAGTAAAACGATTATACAATTGTATGTTCATCTGACATATAAACAATCCGATCCCCCATTGCTTTAGCGAATTGTTCATCATGCGTCGCAATCAACATTGTTTTTCCACTTTCTTTTAAAGTAATTAAGAATTCATTTAACCACTTTTGATTCTTTACATCTAAAGAAGCTAATGGTTCATCTAAAATCAGTAAATCTGGATTTTGTGCTAAAACACAACCTAAAGCGACCTTTCTTTTTTCTCCACCACTTAATTGATATGGAGAACGATCTTTTAGCTTTTCTAAATCTAATAACTTTAAAATATCATTCACTCTTTGATGAATTTCTTCATCCGTCAAATTCATTTGTGAAGGTGCAAACGCAATTTCTTCGTACACATGTGTAGAAAATAACTGTACATCACTATTTTGAAAAACATATCCTATCCTTTGATGAAATGTCTTAGATAACTTAGAATCTTTTAAAGTCACAGAATTAATTTTCGTTCCTTCGAACCAATAATTTCCTTTAAAATCTAACAAACCATTACAGACTTTCAATAATGTTGATTTCCCACAACCATTATTTCCCATCAATACAACACATTCACCTTTTTCAATCGATAAAGAAATATCATCTAAAACTTTCTCATCTTCATATGCATATGTAATATTTTCTAGTTTTACAATTTCCATATCTATCTCCCCAAAAACATAAATACAATCAATTCTACTAACATCATACCAATCATGAAATAGTCCATCTTCATCAAATGAAATTTCATATGATTATAATATGTTCCATTAAATCCTCTACATTTCATTGCGTCATTCATATCTTCACTATATTTCATAGAACGTATAAAAGTCATACCACCAACATTCATCATAGAACGATCCTTTTTTGGTAACTTCCCAATCATTCTACATTTCAATGAAATTAATATTTCTTTACTAATTTTAGATAACATCACAATATACTTAAATGTCATATCTAGTGTAAGAATAAAAACATCTGGAACATGTAAGGCTTTTAAACAAGAAATAATTTCATTACTTGTATGATACTCATTATATGTATAGATCAAAGATGAAGATAATAACACTTTTAATGTAATTCGAATAAACGTTTTACTATTTCCTAGAAGTAATGTTGGTAATAAAATCAATGCACAAAAAGCTGTCGCAACCAATCCGCCACGAACGATACTTACCATTACCTCACTCTTCATCATACAAAGAAGTATTAAAAATAAAGCTAATAAAACATATGTAAATAACATATTTGTTGATAAAGAAACACATAATATCGTTTCTATCACAAATATTAGATCAATGAACGCATTGTTAGTTTGATTTTGAACATTTGATTTTTCAAATCTTTGTATGGAAGAAATCAATTCAAGAAGCGTTCTATCAACAAAAGCCGAACTAGATTTTTCGGCTTCGTAATGTTCTTCTTTTGTTAACCATTCAGGAATATCTTTCATGCGTTTTTCTTTTTCATTGTTGATATCATTTTAAATAGAATAATGAGTAATGCAACACCAATGATTGCACTTAAATAATAAGTAAATACCTCTGGTAATCCATTCAAAGAATAATCAGGCATAATAGATTCAAATGAGAACCCATTTTGCATGCCACTAGGAACATAACCAATCTGTTCTATTAATTCTTCATTACTCCATTCTCCCCAAGCTGTACCCTGCGCGATAAGACCTAAAGGAACCAATGCAGTTAATACACCTAATAATAGATAAATAGACTTATTTGATTTCACTTCACTATTTACTAGATTTGGTTTTGTTTGATACAAATAAGACAATACCCCAGTTGTAAAGATAGCTTCTACAAATCCAAATAGAACCAAATGTTCCATCATCATCGCTGGAATACTAACACTTAAACTATATGGACAATATAATGCATTTCCACTAGCATCTTGAAATAAGATTGGTTGAATACCAAACTCAATTGCCGCAAATAATGCCGCAACATTAATTGCCACATATGAAGCAATGAACGCAGAAATTAAATTCGTAGATTTCTTTTCACTCTTTCTTGTTAATAATTTATATAAATAATATCCAACATAAGGCAAAATAAATGCCATATTAAAACAATTTGCACCAAAAGATAGAATTCCACCATCTCCAAATAAGACCGCTTGTATCAGTAAAGCAACACTTACCGCAATACATGCTGCATCAGGTCCTAAAAGTATCGCAAGTAATGTTCCTCCAATCGCGTGTCCTGAGCTTCCACCAACAATAGGAATATTAAACATCATCGCAACAAAACTAAATGCTGCTCCAACGCCCAACATTGGCAAATGCTCCTGATCTAAATGAGCCTTTACATTTTTACTAGCCTTATACCAAACAGGTGCCATTGCCACTGTTAAAACCGCACACGTTGATGGTGACAAATAATTCTCTGGAATATGCATACAATAAATCCTCCAAACCTCTATTATTTAAACATTTCAAGTAAACTTTAAGTCAATACTAAAATTTTAACATAAACAAACAAAAAAGAGATACAAGATTTCTCTCATATCTCTATGTAATCCAATTTCAGAATGAATTATTCAGCTGAAGAAAGAGCTTTTACGTTATAGAATGCTTTTCTTCCACGGAATTCAGCTACATCGCCTAATTCTTCTTCAATTCTCATTAATTGGTTGTACTTAGCAATACGGTCTGTACGGCTCATAGAACCAGTCTTGATTTGACCTGCATTTACACCAACTACAAGATCAGCGATTGTGCTGTCTTCAGATTCACCAGAACGGTGAGATACTACAGCTGTGTATTGAGCTTCCTTAGCCATTTCGATAGCATCTAATGTTTCTGTTAATGTACCGATTTGGTTAACCTTGATTAATACAGCGTTAGCAACACCAAGTTCAATACCCTTCTTGATGAATGTTGTGTTTGTAACGAATAAATCGTCACCAACTAATTGAACCTTGTCACCAAGTCTGTCTGTTAGCTTTTTCCAACCATCCCAGTCGTTTTCAGCAAGACCATCTTCGATAGAAATTAATGGATATTTTTGTGTCCATTCTTCAATCATATCGATCATTTCATCAGATGTCTTTTCACCTTGTCCAGACTTAGATAGTTCATATTTACCTGTTTCTGGGTTATAGAATTCAGAAGAAGCTAAGTCCATAGCGAAAGCGATATCTTCACCAAGTTTGAAACCAGCAGCTTCAACAGCTTCCTTCATGAGTTCTAGAGGTCCTTCATTCTTGAGTTCTTCTAGAGGTCCAGAACCATTAGCTAATGAGGATGGAGCATAACCACCTTCATCACCTACACCTGTATCATAACCATACTTCTTAAGAACTTTCTTTAAAGCGTGGAATGTTTGAGCACCCATACGAACTGCTTCGTGGATAGACTTAGCACCAACAGGCATTAACATATATTCTTGGCAGTCAACTGTTGAATCAGCGTGAGAACCACCATTTAATACGTTCATCATTGGAACTGGTAATACTTTACCATTTGTACCACCGATATACTTGTATAATGGAAGACCACAAGAATCAGCAGCAGCTCTAGCAGCAGCTAATGATACAGCTAGTGTAGCGTTAGCACCTAGGTTGCTCTTGAATTCTGTACCATCAAGATCGAGCATTGTCTTATCGATCAAAGCTTGATCAAATACATTCAAACCCAGAACAGCTGGAGCAATCTTTTCATTTACGTTAGCTGTAGCTTTTAATGTTCCTTTTCCATCAAATCTTTCTTTGTCACCATCACGAAGTTCAAGAGCTTCTCTTTCACCTGTGGATGCACCTGATGGAACGATTGCACGTCCCCATGCACCGGACTCAGTTGTTACTTCACATTCTACTGTTGGGTTACCACGAGAGTCTAAAACCTCACGTGCGTGTACTTCAGCAATTGGATCTACAAAATTAGGCATCTTATAATTTCCTCCTATGATTACCTATATTTCAAGAGTTAAAAACTCTATGAAAACTTACTTAGTTGCGTCAACTAATTCTTTGAAAGAATCAACTTTCAAGGATGCACCACCAATTAATGCACCATCAATATCTTCGCAAGCCATATATTCTTTAATGTTATTTGGCTTTACAGAACCACCATATTGAACTCTTACAGATTCTGCTGTAGCTTCATCATATAATTCTTTAACTGTATCTCTTACAAGCTTGCAGCACTTTTCTGCAGTTTCAACATCAGCAGATTTACCTGTTCCAATAGCCCAAATTGGTTCATAAGCAATAACGAGCTTTGAAACTTCTTCACTTGTTAAACCTTCAAGTGATTCTTTAATTTCAGTAGAAACGACTTCAGCAGTCTTTCCTGCATCATATTCAGCTTCTGTTTCACCTACACAAAGAATAGGTGTGATATCAGCAGCGAATAATCTCTTTGCCTTAGCTGCACAATGTGCAGATGTTTCTGCGTAATATTCTCTTCTTTCAGAGTGACCAATAATACAGTAAGTAATACCTACTTCTTTTAACATTGGTACAGAAACTTCTCCAGTATAAGCACCAGAATCTAATTCATTGCAGTTTTCAGCAGCGACTTTAATAGCACCTGCATTTTCAACTGCTATAGCTAAATCAATGTATGGTGCGCCAATACCATATTCAGCAGCTTCATTACCTGTTACATATCCCTTGATACCTTCGAAGAATTCTTTTGCTTCGCTAGGTGTCTTGTTCATTTTCCAGTTTCCGAAGATAATTGGTTTTCTTGCCATGTCTATATTACTTCTCCGGGATAATTGCTACACCCGGTAACTCCTTTCCTTCCATGAATTCTAGAGAAGCACCACCACCTGTAGAGATGTGTGAGAACTTATCAGCGAATCCAAGATTCTTAGCAGCACTTGCAGAGTCACCACCACCGATAATTGTAGTAGCACCTTCAAGAGATGCAATTGCCTTACAAACTTCGATTGTTCCGTTTGCGTATTCTGGCTTTTCAAATACACCCATTGGTCCATTCCAGAATACTGTCTTAGCACCTTCAAGTTGCTTTGTAAATAATGCAACTGTTTCAGCACCAATATCTAATCCTTGATAACCATCATCAACTTGTCCAGCCTTAACTGTCTTAATATCTGTAGCGTTATCAAATGCATTTGCTTCAACTGTATCTACAGGAAGGAATAACTTTCCTTCACCCTTTTCTAAGAATTCTTTAGCTAGATCTTCCTTATCAGCTTCTAATAAAGAATCACCAATCTTTCCACCAGTAGCAGCAGAGAATGTATATGACATACCACCACCGATAAGAACCTTGTCAGCAATCTTTAATAGGTTTTCAATAACACCAATCTTATCAGATACCTTAGCACCACCTAAAATCGCTACGAAAGGTCTTTGTGGATCATTTAATGCACCACCAAGAACATTTAATTCCTTTTCTACCAAGAAACCAACAGCAGCACAACCTGCAGGTAAGTTACTTGGAATACCTACTGTAGAAGCATGAGCTCTATGAACAGAACCAAATGCATCTTCAACAAATAAATCACCTAAAGAAGCCCAATATTTTCCAAGTTCAGGATCATTCTTTGATTCACCCTTTTCATAACGAGTGTTTTGCATAAGAACGATTGATCCATCTTCTTGAGCCTTAACAGCATCTTCAAGTTCAGCACCACGAGTTGCATTTACGAACTTAACTGGAGCGCTTTGTAACTTAGCTAAACAATCTGCAACAATGCTCATATCATTCTTAGCCTTGTCTTCTTCTGTCTTAACCTTTCCTAAGTGAGAAAGTAATAATACTTTAGCTCCATTTTCTGTTAAGTAGTTAATCGTTGGAAGTGCAGCTCTGACACGATTATCGTCAGTAATTACACCATCCTTGTGTGGAACGTTAAAGTCTACACGAACAATGACATGTTTTCCTTTAACATCCAGATCTTTTACTGTAATCTTAGACATGTAAAAAAATTCCTCCTAATTTATGTCATCATTATAACACTCCCTCAACTCGTTGAAAAACACAAAAAACATTTTTTGTGTAATATTTCACGAATTTTCTTTAGAACTTCACAAATCATTCACTCATTTTTAATTTGTAAGCCTTTTCAAATGTAACGCAATATAAAAAGAGGAGAAAATTTTTTCTCCTCCCAGTCTGTTGACAAAGTGGTATCCCATTTAATGGATATCACTTTTTTTGTCAAAA